>BNVB01000017.1 GCA_025997795.1 Spirochaetia bacterium
GCCCTCACCAGGGAAGATGCGCCCTACAGCCTTTTGTACAGCCCGGCGGACGGCGCTTCGGTGGGGGTCCATTCCGTTGCGGGCGCTTTTGTCAGTATTACTTTTTCGCAGCCCATGGACCAACAAAGTACGGCCGATGCTTTTTCTTTTGACGGAGTAAGCGACAGGGATATCCGCTGGTCTGCCAATGATACGGTGATGGAGGTTTTTCCAAAAAACAGGCTGAACCCCTGGACGGTGTACCGCTGGGCGTTGAGTAACAAAGCCAGGGGAAAAAACGGCATCCCCCTGGGAAGGGAACTTTCCGGCCGCTTTGTTACCGACACGGACCGGATTCTTCCGGAGGTAAAAGAAGTGTATCCGCTTTTTTCCGGCGGTCCCGCTTCGGGGCTTTGGTGGATCAAAACCGGAGCGGCCATGGAAACCGGCCTTGGTTCCGGCCAGGCTGTCGGCATTGAATTTACCAAGGCCATGGATGAATCGGTTTTGCGGAACATTCGTTTTGATCCGCCCCTGGCGGGGCGGACCGAAATGTGGAAAGACAATGTTGTGGTATTTATCCCCGAACGGGATCCGGAACCGGAGCGGCTTTATACGCTTTATGTATCCGCCGTTTGTCAGGATACGGGGGGCCTTAAAATGGAAAAGGAATTTTTTCTTTCCTTTACCGCCGATATTCCTTACCTCAAGGTATTGTCGCTGAATGCCGGCGGCACTGAAACAAAACCGGTACAAAACGGTATCTATCCTGCCGCGGTAATACTTCCCGATGGGATTATCACCGTGACACTAAGGTTTTCCCATATCATGGAAAACCCGGCAAAATCCGAAACGGTTTTAGGCCTGCGGCTGGAACCGTTTTTTCCCGGCAGCCTCAAACCCGTCAGTTTCCGTTCCGCCCGCTGGCTTTCCGGCGATACCCTAATCCTTCAATGGGAAGGAATTGATCCGGGAAGTCTTGATGAAAAACACTACTACCGCTTAACCCTTCCCGGCGGCAAGGGTGGAATTTCAGACGGCAAGGGATCGTATTTAAAAGAAGATACCATTTTCTTTTTGGAGGGAAAACAATGAAACAATTCCGTACATTCATGTCACTTATTTTTTTGGGAACCGTTTTACTCTTTTTTCCATTGCTGTTTTCCTGCGATATACTGCGGAATGGTGTTTTTGAAGTAGCGGGTTGGAATCCCGGCAGCGGTTACCACGATCCGGCTTCGGCGGCAAATGTAACGCTGAGCTTTTCGCTGGAACCCGACAGGAACAGTGTGGAACGATCTTTTTCGCTCAGCGAAGACGGAACGGTTTTGCCGGGACATTTTTCCTGGCAGGGTTCACGGATGATCTTTAGCCCTGCCGCTCCGCTGATCCAAAACAGGGATTATCTTATTATCCTTAAGACCGACGCCCAGGACAAGAGGGGCCTTTCGCTGGAACGGCAGTTTGAGGCGGCCTTTAGTACGCGGAACGGAAGCGGCCGCCCGGTTTTGCTGACTTCGGTTCCCCTTGACGGCGGAATCATAACAGGTGAACGGGACACGGTGGAGTTGTTTTTTTCCGTTCCCATGAACCGCAGTTCTCTCCAGGGCCTTTCATTTTCTCCCTCCGTTTCCGGTGTTTGGTCCCTGGAAGATTCCGGTAAAATGGCGGTATTTACGCCCTCAGAAAATTGGCTTACCGGAAAATCCTACCGCCTTAACGCCGGTTCTTCGTTAAAGAACAATCTGGAACTGGAAGCGGGCCGTGATTATGTTCTCCATTTTTCCGCCGGAGCGGATCGCTCTTCTCCGGAACTGATTTCCGCCGCGGCTCTGGACAGCGGCGGAAACAGCGTCATGATCCTCGAGGGGGATAACGGAATGGTAACGGAAAACAAACACTGGGAATGGAACTACCGGCTGGGGCTGACTTTTTCCGAACCGGTGGAAACTGCTTCGGTTACGACGGCCCTCCGTTCTGATCCTTCCCTGGGTATGATCCTCGAGACAGCGCCGGGTTACGCCGATAAACTGGTGTACCGTTTTACCGATCCTCCGGCCCACGATTCCTCCTATACCATTACACTGGAAAAATCCGTTAAGGACCGTGCAGGTAATACAATGGAAGAGCGGATACGATGGCGTATCCGTTCCGACGGAACTCTTTCCAGGCCGCCGGTTTTGAAGGCTATGCGTTTTCCTAAGGTTCCAGCTTTAGCTGGAACCAGGGATCTATTGAGTTATACAACAGAAAATCTTTTTGCCGATTTTCCGCTGGAGGAAAAAAACTATACCTTTGATAAGGAGGTTCCCGCCTGGATAGAACTTTATTTTGAAACTTCTCCCGGAGCTTCCATTGATAGTTTGTCGCTGATGGAAAAATTTAAATGGACCGCTACCAACGGTGCAGTACATTTTTCTCCGCGTTTTGTTGTCGTATCGGACTTTACCGTTACAGAACCTGCACCCGGCTGGGAAAATTTTTGCCGGGTAGAAATCCGTGGAATGATAATCAACCATCCCTACATGGGAATGGTGACCATCGAAACAGGAGCGGGGCTGGCCGATACGCTGGGCAACAGAAGCAGCGCTGCTTTCCGTTTTTTGCTTTTAAAGTGAGTGGGTAATGAAGGGATTAATTGATCTGTGTGTAAAACGGCCCGTATCGGTGATCATGTTTCTTGCGGCCATGATCCTTGGGGGAATTTTTTCTCTGTCGGTACTGCCGCTCCAGGCGCTGCCGGAATTTCCCTTTCCCCAGGTAACGGTAGAAACCCGTTATCCAGGCCTGGGGGCCGGGGATATTCGTCCGCTTATCACCATACCCGTGGAGGATGCACTTTCATCGGTAAAGGGGCTGGAACGGATGCGGAGTATTTCCAGGGACGGCGAATCGGTAACGGTATTGGACTTTCGCTGGGGAACCGACAGCGGCGCCGCATCGGTGCTGGTTAGGGAGGCGATTGATGCGGTGTATCCCAGCCTGCCCGAAGGCGCTTCCAAACCGGCGGTAATTCCCGGTTCAGGCGGTGAAGAAGCGCAGTTGATTGTTGCGGTCCGTTCGCCCCTGGGCGGCGCTTTTGCCCGGAATCTTGCCGAGTACGAAATCCGTTCCCAACTCCGCCGTATCGACGGCGTGGGAACGGTGATCCTTTCCGGCGGCGATCGGGAAGAACTGGCAATCAAGGTTGATCTGCCCCGGGCCCTTTCACGGGGACTTCCCCCGGCGGTTCTGGCGGAGATAATTTCTGCGGAAACCGCCAACGTTCCGGCGGGAAACGCCAGGCAGGGAGACAAGGAACTGGTGGTGGTAAGCCGGGGCAGACCCGCCACGGAACAGGAACTGCGTTCGCTGGTACTTCCTTCCCAAAGCGGCCCCTTTGTAATCGGCGATGTGGGGAAAATCTTTCGGGACCGGGCAAAAAAAGAAAGTCTCTTTATCGCTTCAGATGAAACAGGCAAGGCCCGCGAGTATGCCGCTCTGGAAATTTACCGCCGTCCCGGCGCTGATCCGGTAGGGCTTTCCAGGGATGTACAAAAAGCACTGGCGGAAGTTTCCGCCGCCTTTGGCCGGGATGCGGAAATACGGATCATCTACGACGGCGCTGCTTCCATTGTACCGGGACTGCAAAAACTGTTTGTTTCCGTGGTCATCGGCATTATAGCGGTGATGAGCGTGCTCTTTGTTACCCTGCGGAATTTCCGTTACAGCATTCTTGCCGGTCTTTCACTGCCTGTTTCCATGGCCGCTTCTCTTGCTGCCCTGGCGGTCTTGGGAAGATCCCTCAACAACATGAGCCTTTCCGGCATCGCTCTGGGAATAGGCCTTGTGTCGGATACTTCGGTGATCATTCTTGATTTACTCCACGGCCATTTTAACCGGAAAGCCGTTCCTTCCTATGCTGAATTGAGCGGCCGGGCCGCTTCGGTGGCGGCTTCCAGTTTTGGCGGCACCCTTACCACGGCGATAGTATTTGTCCCCGTAGTATTTTTACCCGGTCCGCTGGGCAGTCTCTTTGGGGATCTTTCTCTGGCGCTGGTTGTTTCTGTTCTGGCGGGCTGGATCTATGCGCAGTTTGCCCTTCCTGCACTCTTTAGGATGTTTTATTCGCTGCGAAGGGTACATACCCCGCCCGCTTGCGGCGGGGTTGTTGATTCCGTTAAGGGCGAAAAATCCGGCGAAGAAAAAAGTTTTGCCGGAATAAAATATCTTGAAGGGCAATACGCCGCTCTGCTCTCCCGCTGTGTAAAAAAACCGCTCCATGTATTAGGAATCACTGCCTTACTCTGTGTTACGGGATTAACGTTCCTTGTTACCCGGCCAACGGGTTTTGTTTCTGCCGACGAAGCCGCTCTACTTGAAGCGGTGCTGAACTTTCCGCCGGGTACCACCATGGAAACCATCGCCGCAGAAGCTTCTGCGCTGGGGGAAAAACTTTCCGCCCTGCCGGAACTGTCGTCGGTGTTTGGCCGGGCCGGATCGGAAGAGGAAGATACGGGCAAGCGGAGCGATCCCGCTTACCGAAAAGAAACGTTTATTTTTCGCTGTATGATTGCTCCCCGGATAAAACCGGAGACGGCCCTGACAAAAGTTAACGTTTTACTTGAAACAGCGCCCTGCGAAGCGCTGGCCGTTTTTCCCCAGGACAAAACAGAAAAACTTTTAGGTCTTTCTTCGTCAGCTGTCCTGGCGGTTAAGGGCCGGGACCGGGAAGAAGCGGAAAACCGCGCCGCCAAAACGGCGGAACGTATCCGCGAAAGCGGCCTGACGGCGGCGCTGACGCTTAGGCCCGCAGGTTCCCGGCCGGAACTGCGGGTAGTTCCGGACCGGGAAGCATCGGCCCATGCGGGGTTAAGTACCGTTGAAACAGCACGGGCTTTTTATGCCGCCGCCGAAGGACTTATGGCAGGAGAACTGGAACTTGAAGGCAGACCGCTAAAAATGAAAGTGTCCGCTCTGGAATTGCCGGAGTTGGAAGGACTCCCTATAATGATGGGAGAAAACGGCCCGGTTTTTGCCGGAAGTTTAACCCGGATTGAATACCGGGAAGCGGCGGCGGCTCTGGCACGGCTTGACCGGAGCGAAACCGTTTATATTGAAACTTCTCCTCTGCCGGGCAGGGGCCGGGCCCTCTCGGCTTTTCTTGCTTTACTCTGCAGTAACGAAAAAGAACAGGGTCTGGGCCGGGCCGATGAATCGGCCTTTGCCCGGTACCGTTCTTCGCTTATCTTAACGGTGGTTCTTGTTATCCTGCTCCTTTACCTGACCATGGGAGCGGGATTTGAATCACTCACCCTGCCGCCGGTTTTACTTTTGGCCATTCCCTTTTCCCTTGCCGGAGCGGGGCCGGCACTTTTTCTTGCCGGAGCGGGACTTGATTCGTCATCGGTATTGGCCCTGATGGTTCTCTTTGGCCTTTCGGTAAATTCCGGCATGGTCCTCTATGAATTGGCGGCGGAAAAATGTAAAGAAATGGCGTCTTCAAAAAAGGTGCAGGCTGATGTGTATAACGCAGTGTACCAGGCGGCCCTTGAACGGTTCCGTCCGGTGCTGACCACCGCTTTAACAACCGCCTTTGCCCTTGTGCCTCTGGTTGTCAGTCCCCTGGGGGCAAAGGAACATTCCATGGCCGCCGCCATGCTGGGAGGCATAAGCGCATCCACGACGCTTACCCTTTTTGCCCTGCCGCCGGTATTGATCCGGTTTTTAAGCCGCCGTTATGTGCAGAAAAAAAGAGGGGATATTCTATGATCGATCTGGCACGGCCCCGGCGGGCGCTCTGTATTATTTTGGGACTCTCTGTAACATCGTTTTTTATCATAGAGATGTGGGGACAAAATACGGGCCGCCCTGCCGCAGATGAAAGTTTTACCGTAACCCAGCGTTTTTACGGCGTAGACGCAGCGGAGATGGAACGGATCGCCGCGGGACCGCTGGAAGATGCACTGTCGGGTATCCGGGGCCTTAAGCGTATTTTTAGTTCCTCCGAAAACGGCCGGGTCCGGGTGATGTGTTATTTTGAAGGAAGAGAACAGGGCCGTTACGAGGCGGTTAGGGAAGCGGCCCAGCAGGTTTATGAGTCCCTTCCATCCGCCGCCCAGCGGCCGGAAATTTCCGTCTCAGGCGATTCCCGCGTTCCGGTCTGGACCGCTGCGTTTACTTCCGGGCTGGAAACCGGAACGGTATTGGAAAAGGCCGTTAAGCCCGCCCTCGAAGCCCTGCCGGGGGCGGGTGATGTAGAAGTGTCCGGCGCGGGACTGCGGGAAATTCTTATCACCCTTAAAAGCGAGCAGGCATCTGCCCGGAGGCTTGAAACCGCAGACCTTGCTGCTCTGCTGGGACAGAATGATACGCTCTTGCCCGGCGGCACGGTACGTTTTGCCAATGGCCGGGAAATCCCTGTGATGGTGGACGGCCGTTATGCCGGAACGGAAGCCTTAAAATATGCCGTAGTTCCCCTGGAAACGGAAGGCGGTTTTGTCCGCCTGGAGGACATTGCCGAAGTTACCGAACAGGAACGGGATTATGAAAACCGTTCCCGGCTCAACGGAAAAACAGCGGCCCTCATCGCCGTTTTGGGCAGCGACGGCGCCGATTTGGGAAAACTTTCCGCCGCCATCAAAGAAGAATTGGCAAAGTTTCCGGCCCTGGAATACACCGTGCTTTCTGACCGGGGCGAGGCGGAAAAGAAGGCCCGGACTTCCGCTTTGGCTGCGGCATTACAGGGGGCCTTTGCGGTGGCCCTGCTTACCGTTTTAATCTGTTCCCGGAATTCCACCGGACGGCGGAATTTTTCGCCGGCGCTCATCTGCGCCTTAACTGTTCCGGTGGTGATCTTTTTTTCCGCCGCCCTTCTTACCCTTTTTGGTTTTTCCCTGGATAAACTTGTTCTTGCCGGACTTTCCGCAGGAGTGGGCGCGGCGGTGGATGCGGCGATACTCTGCGCCGAATATTTCCGTTCCTGTAACAATAAGGCGGAAGGAAAATCCGCTATAGAAAGACTCCGTTTTCCCCTGATGTCGGGAGCGCTTACCACGATCATTGCCCTCCTTCCTCTGATGGTACAGCCTGCATCAGGGATGAATGCCGTCGCCTGGGCCGTTGCCTCGGTAAACCTTATCGCCATGGCGCTTGCCCTGACACTGCTGCCGCCGCTCTTTTTCTGGGGACGGCCCTTGAAAAATAAGAGTGCACTAAAGCGTGCACGTATTAACGCAAAGTTTCCGGCTGTAAGGCGAATTCGCTTTACCCCCAAAGTTCTCGCGTTAATAGGTGAGCGCTTTACCCCCAAAGTTCTCGCGTTAATAGGTGAGCGCTTTACAGCGCTTCCTCTGTCCCGCACAGCGCGTTTTTTCCGGCGGTCTTTAGCGGGCCTTTTGCGGTTTTTGTTCCACCGGCCCTTGCTGACACTTGGCTGCTGGGCCCTGTTGGGTATCCTTGGCATTGGGGCGCTGTACCTTTCCGGCGCTGATGTAGAACAGGATTATGCGGAGGACTCGGTTTATGCTCAGATTGAATTTGACGGCGGTCTTCATATAGAAGAAACCGATAAAATCCTTGCGGTATATGGGGATGAGCTTAAAAATCATCCGGGGATTCTCAATGTTCAGACGGTGGCACGGACAGGAACCGGTTCTGCCATGGTCAGTTTTGATCCCCATATAATAGAAGGATCGGTGGTCCGCGAATTGATGCGTACCGCTCCGGCTGCGGACGGTTTTGTGTATATCGTAGAATCTTCCAGAAATGAACGGAACTGGCGGCTCCTTGTTTCGGGGGACGAAACGGAACGCTGCCGGGAGCTGGCAGCGGAGGCCGCCCGGATCTGCGCCGCAGTTCCCGGTATTTTGGAAACGGTACTCAATTTTAAGGAAGGCAGTCCCCGGCTGGATCTAAAGCCCGACAGGGAACGGCTGGCCCGGGCGGGAATTTCTTCCGGCAGTATCGGCCAGTCGGTAAGGCGGAACATTCACGGGCCGGTAGCGTATAAACGGATCGCCCTTAACGGCGGAAGTAACAGCAGTGAAATCCCGGGCGGTGAAATCGACGTACGGATCCGGGGAAGGGGAGAAGTGTTGAGTACGGAGGAGGTGTTAGGCATCATCATCAAGGGACAGAAACCGCTTCTTCTGGGACAGGCGGTTTATGCGGAAAACGGAAGAGAAGCGGCATCGATACAGCGGGAAGATCGCCGCCGTGCTGCATCAATTACCTGCAGGACCGCCGTTTCGGATCCTCGGCGGATCCGGGACAAAGTGATGCCGGCTCTTGAAAAACTGGATCTGCCGCCGGGTTACCGGATTGAATTTGATCCGGAAGCTATCAAAGCCGCCGAAGGGGTAAGCGGTCAGGGGGGTCTTTTTATCCTTGCCCTTCTTTTTTGTTACCTCTTGATAGCTGCCTTTAAGGAATCATTCACCTTTCCCCTGGCGGTACTTGCGGTGGTGCCTCCTTCGCTGGCTTTACCGGCGCTCTGTTTGATCCTTCGGGGTTATCCCCTCAATGCGGTATCGGCGGCGGCCTTTGTGGCGGTGTCGGGTATTGCCGTTAATGCCGCGGTACTTATAGCGGATGCGCTTCAACATGAACGGCCCAATGCCGCTTCCTGGTACCTGGTGTTTCGCAAAAAACTTCCGGTATTGGCCGCTGTTACGGGAACCACCGTGGCGGGAGCCGTGCCGTTCCTCTTTATCAAGAGCGGCGCGGCGCTGGTGATAAAAACACTTTCCCTGGTAAGCGCCCTGGGGGTGGCAGTATCGGCCCTCTGTGCGCTTACGCTGATACCGGCGCTTATAAAATTGTTTCCGGGCATACTGTTGTCCTTTGGTGAAATTGCCGAAGGAAAACAAAAAAGCGCAAAAAGCACATGACAATTGTCATATTTTTGCCTATATCACTTGAGTTTTTTTAGAATCCGTGTAATCTTTGCGGTATAAGGCACATCTGCGTGGGTAAGGAAGTCCGCGTTGCGGGCAGCATCAAGTTTATCAGAGGCCTCCCATGGCTGCCAAATCTATCTTCTCTTTCTTTTTTGGAATTATCTTGTGTTCATTAACTATCGCTCTTTACAGTCAAGACAGCGAACTTCGCGGTTTTGATAAAAAGATTTTTGAATATCATTTTGACCGGGCAGACCGGGAACTAGATCCCGCTTCATGGACGCGGGAAGCCAGGCGCGGACTGGAAACTGCTCTTGTTGGCTGGGAACGGACGGCGCTGGAACTCTATGCCGATCCGGAACTGCGGTTTCAGGCAGGGCAGGAACTTGTCCGCTGGTCGGAAGAAGAAATGGAAAAGCGTTACCTCCAATGGCTCTTTAAGCGCTTCTTTGGCGAAGGTGCGGGAAAATCCGCCCAGGTCCTGGATAAAACCGTAGGCGAGGCAAACCTCCGTTATGCCTATCATACCGGTGATGACGGTACGGTTCTCTACGGCGAAACCGGCGATCCCGAAAGCGTCCGTCCCGCCGAGGGCCGTAGTGTGGAAGAAGACCGGGCCGCATGGAAGGATATTACCGGAACTGCGGAAGAAACGGAAATAACACACTACGGCAGTACGCTGGTGTCGGTCTTTCCGGAACTGCTTTCTTATATAAACGATAAAGACCGCCCCCGGTTTGAAGAACTGCTGAATAAAACAGCGGCCCAGGCTCTTTATAGCCGCCAGGCTGAGTTTGAAGCACTTCTGGACCGGGAAGAACGGCTTTTTACCGCCCGGCGTTTAGGCGATATCTGGAGTCTGCGGAAACAGAGTGAAAATGAAAGCGCAGCCCTTGTAAGCTCCCAGCTTATCCGGGATACGGAAACCATCTGCGCGGCGGGTATTGTCTCTCTGGAAGAACGGATTGAAGCGGCCATGGCGGGTACCGGCGATCTAAGCCTGGCCGGGGAAGAATGGCTTGCCGCATTTCAGGAACAATTTGACCGGGGACTAAAGGCTTGGACCGAGGCGGAGGAACGGTTTGTCATCCGCCGTTTGGAATGGGAGCGGGACAGCGGCGGGCAATTTCGTGAAGGAGAAGAGGCCTGGAAAACAGCCTTTGCCGATTTGGAAAAGGAGCGGCTAAACTGGGAAGAAAAAGCCAGAGAACTGTTTGCCGCCGGGGAACAGCTTTTTAGCGATGCATCGGAAAAACTTGCTTCTGCCATCACCGAAGCCCGGAAGGAATTTGAAAAGGACGCGATTCTTCGTATCTCCAGCGGAACAGAACGGGCACAGGCTCTGGTGGATATGTATGTTACCTGCGGATCCGTTCTGGCCGAAGCGAAAGCAAGCGTTACCTTTTGGCTTTCCCGCTTTGTTTCCGGCGCTCCGGCAAATGCCCTGGATACTGGAAATCTCGGCGCCTGGGTCCAGGGAAAAATGAATCTGCCCTTAAGTGAACATCAAAAAATCGCCGGCCAGGAACTTATCCGCTGGTCCGCCATGTATACCCAATATAAAAGTAAAGCCCGCGAATCGCTGGAAACCCTGGAAAGGGAATTTGGCCTTGCTTTAGGCATGGACGCAGGCGCTCTTAATGATGTGCTTGGTTCCCCCAGCGAGAATTTTTTTCTTGATGAATACCAGGTGGAATTATTGCGGGCCAAGGCGGTTTCCGCCTATTGGGAACAGCGCCTAACTATTGCCGAAGCGGTTTCCGCCTATGCACACGATCTAAGCGCCGGCCGTATGACCGAAGCGGAAAGCCTCCAGGCATGGCGCTACGCTAAGGCCCGGTACGACGAAGCCCTGGCTGACTATGAGGGTACTCAGGAACGGCTAAAAACAGCAGGACTGGAACTAACGGTTATTCAAGCCGATCTGCAGGCTGCTGCGAATGCCTTAATGGCGGAAGAACAAAAACTTGATGAACTTAACAACCGCTATGCCCTGCAAATGGCGGCTTACCGGGTTAATTCCGGCGATTTTATTCTGGAAGAAATAGGGTCCTATTACGCTTCACTGGCGATGTTGACAGAAAACCGCCGCCAGGATGAGCTTTACTATACGGCGTATCTTAGGGCTGAATTAAAATATACCGAAGAACTTTTATTGCAGGACGGATGGGCCCTCTTAAAATCCATTGTCGAAGATGAAACTACGGAAAACAGGGATCTGCAGCTTTCCGTGTTAAGCGCCGTTTCTGCGGCAGACTGGTACTTTACCGTTACCGGAAAGGAGTTTACGGAAGAAGCCCGGAATGATCTGGAGGCGGAAGGTCTTTTGAAGCGCCTCAAAGGGGAGGCAGAAACCGCCGCACCCGGCGATCGGGCGGCGCTGCTTTTATCCGTTTACCAGGAACTCTTTTCCTATGCGCCGGGACTTCAGCAAGAAGCCGCCAAATCCGCATGGCGGGCTCTGGGCGGAATCTTTGCCGAATATGGCGTATCAGGCGAAACCGGACTGCCCGGTATGGCGGCGCTGACGGAAGGTCTTTTTGCTTATGGGGAAAAAAACAGCCAAAGCCCCGGTTCGGTAAGCGCAGCTTTTCTTTTGCGGATCGATGAACTACTCGAAGTATTCCCGGTAATGCTGGACTCCGAGATGGGCGCCTGGAAAGATACTTTGCTTGAATATATGGCCGCCAAAGCGTTATACCGGGAAACGGTAATACCGGAAGAACCGGATATGGTACTGGAAAAATATGAACAACTTGTTACCCAGGCTCTTGATCTGATCGATAGGGGAGAACAAGCGGGAACCGCTCTTGTAAAAGAAGTGTCGTATTACCAGTATTTGGCCAATTTTCTTTTTGTTTACGAGGGATTTTTATCAGCCGCCGGTACCGAAGGCCGGGAACATTGGCGAACCTATATCTCCAGTCCCCGTTTTGAACCTTATGCTATAAACAACCAGACCAGCTTAGCGGCGGCGCTTGCCGGAAATCCCGAAAGCGCCGGATACCCCATTGGCGGGGCCCTTTCATGGAAAGAAGGACTCTTGGCCGATGCCTGGGAAACAGCGGAAGAAACATGGAGAAAAACCACTGCTGCCTTTAGGGTGTTTTTTGAAAACGGTCTTTCCCCCCGGCAGCGGGAATTGGCAGCGGCGGCGGGAACTTTTCTTGCCAACCCCGGCGTTGAGTGGGAAGATCCGGCGGCTGATTATGAATTTGCCATCGCCCAGGAACTGTTTCAGGAAGAACTGGAAAAACTGCAGAACAGGCTTACTGTCGAAACATCCTATAAAGAGCAAATAGCGCAGCTTGGTTTTGAATACGAAAAACTTCCGCCATCGGGACAGGCGGCACTGGATGAATTAAAAATTATTTCCGGGGAACTGGAACAAAGCCGCTTAAACCATCAACAGCTCCTGGGACAATACAACCAGCGGGCTGCGGCCTATGCCGGTGCGGGGGATCAGTATGAAAGCCTCTATGGAGAAACAAAACAACTTTTTGCCGCTGTGGAGGCAAAAAGAATTGAATATGAAAAACAGGATGCTATTCAACGCTGGGCAAGTACTTCGTATTTATATCAAAATGCACTATTACCCGAAGGCCTGGAATACTACCGGGAACCGGCAGAAGAACTGGCCTATGCCCGGGAACGGCATAACCGTGCCCAAATTGCCCTTTCGGCCCTGCAGGATCTGTATAACAACGGAGAGACAGGCAGGCCCTATGCTGATGAAGAATATGCAAAACAGTACCGGGAATATCAGGAAAGTTTTTCCCGGATGTTTCTTACTCTTAAGGCAAAAACAGAGTTAGCCGCCGTTCTGGAAGAAGAACGGATACGGAACCGGGAACTGTACCTTTCTTCATCGGCCTTGATTTCCGAATACCTTAATTCCCAAATGCCCCTTTATTATTATGACTATGAGTCCCCTCCACTAACGGAAAGCTCCTGGATGGATTTTGTACGTATCACCGAGGCGGGAACACTGGGTATTTCGTACGATAAAAATACATTTAGACTTGCCCAAACCAGTGCGGATGATACGGCGGCTTTAGAGGACTATTTTAAAAACAGCGGTTTTACCGGCAATGGTACAAGCCAGATGTCGCTTTTTGAAAAAGCTTTGGCAGACTGGTCGCTTAGAATGGAAAAATACCATCTGGAAGATATGAATGTGTATCAAAACTGGGGATTAGCTCTGGATTATATTACAAGAAAGTTTATGGAAAATAATTCGTCTATCGCTGCGGTCAATGAAACATATACTCTTACCAATATGGGGGTCGATGGTAATATCGAACTTGACGGCATAAAACTAAGTGACAGACTCAATGCTTATCGTACTGCTATTTTACACTCAAACTTTTTCTTTGGCTTTTTTCGAGGGCCGGGTATTCAGGAGAATGCCTGGAACAGTTTGAATGCCCAGCAAAAAGAAGATCTTGAATTTTTGGCAATTCTGCTATTAAGCGGCGGCGGCGGTAAAGGAGCAGAAGGGCTGACCCAGGTATCGGAATACCGGGAGCTGGCATTGCTTTATGACAAAGCAAGTTCGTACAAAGTAACAAGAAGACTGCTGTTTTTTTCGATAACCTATTACCGCTGGCCCTATTTCTTTGATCACAGCGAGTGGAACCAGGTTATGAGCGCTGTTGGAAACAGAAAGAACGGGTACTATGGGGCAGTCAACAGCGGAAGAGCCGAGTTTTCTTCTGGCATAACCAAAACCGCAAAAGAAATCACAAAATATGAAGAATCATGTGCCAGGCTTGCGATTCTTACCAGAGAACGGGAAGAAGGAATTGATTGGGCAGAAATTGAACAGGCCCTTAAGCTGCTGGACCTTGAAGAATCTGAAATACAAAGACTTGATTCTTATTGGAAAGAAATGGCCTCTTATTACCAATCGCTTAAAAGCAGTCCCCGTTATAGAAATATTAGTTCAGCTTTGGAAGCACTTTATGCATGGGGAAAGGGGATACGGGATACGATTGAAGTACAATTTGAAAATACCTACCTAAGCGATGAAACGGCTCGTAAAGAGAGTCAGGAAACCTACAGAAATCTCTTTGAAACGTATATCAATGGAGAAAGCTCGCTGGAGGAACTTAATGCAGCGGCGGAGCTGGCCTATGGACCTGAAGCGCCGGCATTAAAAAACCATCTTGGCAATATTGGAACAACTCTGTTCTCCGACTTAAAAGCCATCAATGCAGATCGGGCGGTATATACCAAGGAATATCGGAATCTGGCAAATCAATATACGGCGTTAATCAAGCGGGCTTATGGTATGCGGTTTGCTGCGGAACTCTCTGCTAGAGAAGGACTGTGGAATGAACAGCAGAAAGATTTGAAGACAAAACTGGCATCCTGGCGGGAGGCTTCCGGGCTTATTCTGGAACGGGGGCGGCAGGACTGGAAGGACGGATTTGAATCTATGCAGGCGGCCTTTACCAAATGGGGAAAAGATTTTGCTGAACACTATGCTGCAACGGATACAGCCTGGAATGCTGCCTATCTGGAAAGTCTTAACAACAAGGAAACCTGGATCAACCAGGCGGTAAATGCCGCCAACAATGCTTTTGATGCCAGACTTCTTGTGATGCTTGGTTCCGATGCGGAATCCTACAGCCGTACTCTTGATAACTTTATGCCCGCTTCGTTACCAGGTCTTACTGGAACTGAAGAAGCCGCGGCCGCGTTAAAGAAGGTTCTTGGACTGGCAGGAATAGCCAATCTAAACAACGCCTTTACTTCCATGGCAGGAAGCGCCAATACCATTGCAAGCAGGGTTCAAAGCGGCCTTTCTGGTTTTGGCCTTTGGAATGCCGGACAGGTCCATGCGGCTGCCAGGGAATTTGCCCGGAACAGTACCAGTGAAATGGCTTCCAGAAAAATGGTTTTATTCGCTTTCCAGGCCAGAGAAACAGCCTATGGTGCAAAAGAAGCCCTGGAAGAAACGCTTACCCAAAGTAACAGGGCTGTTGATGAAAATATCAACAAACTCTATACCCTTGAAGGGGGATGGAAAAGGTCGGGTAACAGTTACATTAAGGATATTGTTGTTCATTCAACGTTTTTCCGCAGTGCCATCACCGACAGAATTACTCTGGACAGTTACCGGTGGTTTGTAATGGAGTATTGGAAATTTGTTACCGATTTAAGCGATGAAAATATAAACGATTTGGATTACCTGGGAATTCAGGCTCTTGTAGCTATGGCACAGGATGAAGTACGGGAGAAAAGCGAGGCCGTATTTGGCGACGGCAGTTTCCGGGGCACATTTGGCGACTGGGTAGGCGATCCCCCTGGTGTTAGTAATCCGGGAAGTGGTGAATATGGCCGGCTGTTGAATGAATTTTATAAATGGGAAGGTAAACAAGCCCAGGGTATAGCGGCAATGAATGCACCGCTTTGGGATAAACCCTTATGGGATTCCCGGGGTTCCTGGTTTAACGCCCCCAGCCTCCGGAGCGCTTTGGATACTGTCAGCACTGTTGCTGCGGTGATCCTGGCACCTGTTACCGGCGGCGGAAGTATTGGCCTGGCGCTTGCTGTTAGTTTATCGGACGATCTTGTTTTTAATGCCCTGGATGTAGCTTATGGTTACAAAACCTGGGACGAAGCAGGATTTGCCTTTGGTCAAAAAGCCTTCATAGGTGCGGTAAGTTCCGTTGCCGGTGCGGCCTTTAACGGCATAGGGTCTTTTTCTGGTCTTACAGCCAAAGTTGTTGGAAATGCAGAAGGTACATTTGGCGGGGTACTTGGAAAAACCCTCATGAGCGGAGTTCAGGCAGCTGCTACCAGTACCGTAACCAGCGCCCTTAGCGCCGTTACCTATAGTGACGGTAAATTCGGCTGGTCAAAAGAAACCTTTTCCGCAGGAATGCGAAACGGCCTTGTTGGGGCGGCAGTTGCCGGAACCGGTACATTTACATCCAGTTCACTTAATCTTGGTCTTGAGGGTTTTTATGGCCAGCATTACAGTGATGGTCAGAAATTGTCATCATTGGCAGGAGGATTGGCAGGCCAAGGAGTAAATTATGCCCTTGGGGGAGATTTTACCCTGAATGTCTTTAATCTTGGTTTTATGAATGAAAATGCCGCAGGAACGGGATTGCTGGAATTACACTTTGGCAGAGATGGTTTTAATGGGGCATTTGGATCTGGCGGCGTCGATGTCAGCCTGGGAACCATAACCAGTGCGGCACGGGGCATGGAAGCCTGGAAAGCAAATTTTGATATTTGGAATTCCGATTCAATGGGTGCAAAAAAATATATCAGCCAAATGAGAACCCTTTATTCGGGCGGGGCTAATGACCGTGATTTGTATGACCAAATATTGATAGGTGAGACTGTAATTAAAGAAAACAGAGAAATTTCAACGGCAAAGAGCGAGTACGACTCCGGGATCAAAACGATATTTTTGGGTAAGGATGCCCTGGAGGACGGAAGCAGATTCGGCCTTAATGTAGTATTCAGCCATGAAGCCTACCGGAACGGCATAGATGACGGCCTTGAAGGCCAAGAACAGGAAACCGGCAGTGCTGTTGTAGGACATATCAGTACCGCCCTTGGATTAATGCAAACATATGGTGAAGGCGCTGTTGGATCAGCCATAGCCAAAGAAGCCTTGGGATTTCTGGATAATTACAACATTTTTATGTCGGGAGAAACAAACGAACAGCAGAAAATGGAAGCTCTGTCTGGCCTTATGGGGACATTTGGGAATTATGATTCGAGTGCAGATTATTGGCGGTTTACGTCAGGAGGTAATATTCTTTACGATGGCAGCCATAATTTGTATGATGAATTTGGGAATTTGTTAATGGAAGATAATGGCGCTGGTGGTTTTGCAGGATCTTTAGCGAGGGTTTTGGGTATAACAGATACTGCATCAAAAGTGATGTGGCAAAAATTCCAAGAAAATAAAAACCGATCAATAGCATTAATAACTCCTAATAAAGTAAAAGTAAGATACTTTGTTCAACGCGACTATATTAACCATGTATTTGATCAATATGATGGAAATATGGTTGCGGCTATGAGGGATGCGCGCCGGAAACTATATGTGCCACCAACAACGTATATAGGGGAAAAATTTGCTGTATCAAGTGATATATTTGACCAATTTGACGCATTTGCTAAAACATGGAATAATACAATGTTTGGGTATGGTGCTGGCCCCTATTCTTTCCCTGGATTATGGGATAAAACAAGAAACAATGACAGTGAGATCGCAGATGCATTTAAGCAGATAAAAGAAGAATGGTCATACACGGATGATAATCCCATGTATACTTTTATTGGTGATGGACGTGTTGTTGACCCAATAGGTGGAGTATCTCGGATTTCCACAAAAAGCATGTATCCTGACGATCCTCGTAAACCTAAAGATCCTGAAAAGCTGTTTCACGGAAGTAGTATCGGACCTAAAGGAGCAAAGGTACCAATTGGTTTGGGTATAGATCTGGCAACTTATGAAGAAAACCATCCCATATATACAACACAAAATGAAACCTTTCTTGTACAAAATAATCCGTTGCGATGGGCATCTGTGAATCCTCAGTTGAGTTTTGGTTATCACTTGCGAACCTTTACGAGTGATTTTAACATTATTTATGGGCACATGATTGAGTCTTCGGCTTCCGAAAGGCTGGCAGGACTTATTTATTCAGGTGCAAGGGCTGGAGTTTATAATATAACTTTGCCATCTGGTTTTAATATTGGTAAAGTCGGCAGTACCGGTAATTCTACAGGGCCCCATTTGCACTATGAATTGAGGCCAAGGTTTTAATTAACGGGCAGTTACAAAATCATCTGTACCTGCCCCAGCTGTTATTTTAAGGAGGTTTGTATGAACAGAAAAATCGCATTGTGTCTGATTTATCTTGCTATTATCGCCCCGACTGTTTTTTCCATCGATTTAGTCGGAACCTGGTGGGGTCCAGAAAAAGATGGGCATGGGTTTTATCTTAGTTTTACATCGGAGAATGATTATAAATTCATCTATTCTGGTGAAGGGGGCGGACAAAATGTTTTGGGTACTTATAAACAAAATGAAAATGAGGTTGTTCTAACCTCTGTTACCATTAATGAATGGGGTGATTTGCCGGACTATATTAAGCGGAAAACCATAAGGTGTTCAATTTTATTAACGGATAGCTTGTTTGCTCAGTATAAATTAAAGGGCGATGGGCTTGAGCTGTGGAATACATCTCTCTTTCCCCAAAATGGTGAAAGAAAAACCGTAGATGGTTTCCCCGTTTATGTGTATAGAATTGGTGATCGGAAGGTAAACGAAAATGCCAGAATCCGGGAAGGTCCGGGCCTGCGATATAAGTACTATACATTCTCCTTTGAAGACCTTCCCGAAGTCTATAGTTCTTTTCCAAAGGGTTATTCCGTTACTGTTTTGGGGCGTTCTGAAAATATGGATACAATAGAAGGCCGGGAGGAATATTGGTACTTTTGTACCTTTCGCAAAGATATGTGGGAAACAATGTATTGCTGGATATGGGGCGGCTTGATTGATTTTTAACTGGCGGAGCTTGACCATGAGAAAACACGTTCATCAGCGGCAATGAAATTTACTACCCCTCGGTATTGCTTTAAAAAGTCCCCCGTAAGCTTGTATAGCGTGGTTTTTGACGGTATATTTGAAGTACCGGGTTTTCTTGTGGTAAGGTATAGTATAGGCGTAGGAGTTTTAGATGGCAAAGACAAAGACGGTTGATTATCCAAGGGGTATTACCTTTGAGCAAGTTTGGGCTGCAATACAAGAAACCGACAGGCAGATGAAAGAAACCGATCGCAAAATGCAAGAAACCGATCGCAAAATGCAAGAAACCGATCGCAAAATGCAAGAGACGGATCGCATTGTCAAAGAAACCGCCCAACAGATGAAAGAAACTGACAGGCGGGTTGGGGAACTTACCAATCGTTTTGGCGAAGTAGTCGAACATATGATCGTGCCAAATCTTGTGGCACGATTCCAGGATTTAGGTTTTGAGTTTGAAAAAGCCCACCACGGTACCCAAATCAGGGATAAGGAACATACTATATTTACCGAAATTGACGTATTCCTTGAAAACGGTGACAAGGTGATGGTTGTTGAAACCAAAACTAAACCCACCGTTGCCGATATTAATGAACATATCAAACGTATGGAAAAACTCCGTAAATATGCGGATTTACATAATGACAAGCGTATATATCTTGGCGCTGTTGCGGGGGTGGTTTTTGGCGAAAGCCAGAAGACCTATGCCTTGAAAAAGGGCTTTTATGTCATTGAGCCCGCCGGCGATACGTTTAGCATTATTGAACCAAAAGGGAAGTATCACCCCCACGAGTGGTGATCTCCGCCGGGCTGGCCCCCGGCCCCATTTCCGGCATAAATAAACGCCCAAAACCAGGTAAATTTCACAAAAAGACCGTTGTCAAAATCCCCCAAAAAGCGTATACTCAAGTAAAATCCTATAATTCTTGAGGAAGGAACAATGTCCGACAAAAACAAGGTCATGATTGACGGTAATACCGCCGCGGCTTATGTGGCCCATGCGTTAAGCGAAGTAATCGCTATCTATCCGATTACCCCCTCCAGCCCCATGGGGGAAGTTTCCGATGAATTTTCCGCCCAGGGACGGAAAAATCTCTGGGGAACAATTCCGGAAGTGGTAGAAATGCAGTCCGAGGCGGGAGCCGCCGGGGCTGTTCACGGCGCTCTGACTACCGGGGCCCTCTCTACCACCTTTACCGCCAGTCAGGGGCTGCTCCTCATGATCCCCAATATGTACAAAATCGCCGGGGAGCTTACCTCCACGGTGTTTCATATCGCCGCCCGGGCTCTGGCAACCTCCAGTTTGTCCATTTTCGGCGACCACCAGGATGTAATGGCCTGCCGCCAGACCGGCTGGGCCATGCTTTCTTCCAACAGCGTACAGGAAGTAATGGACCTGGCAATAATTGCCCATGCGTCTACGCTCCGCACCCGGGTGCCTTTCCTCCACTTTTTTGACGGATTCCGCACCAGCCACGAACTGCAAAAAATCGAGGAAGTGTCCTACGAAGTGATGAAGCAGATGATCGACGACAAGCTGGTCCAGGAACACCGGGCCCGGGGGCTTACCCCGGAAAAACCCCGAATTCGGGGCACCGCCCAGAATCCCGACACCTATTTCCAGGGCCGGGAAGGGGTAAACAAGTACTACGACGCCGTTTCCGCCGTAGTCCAGGCCGAGATGGACAAATATGCCAAGCTTACCGGCCGGGCCTACCATATTTTTGACTACTTTGGAGCAAAAGACGCGGAAAAGGTGATCATCATCATGGGATCCGGCGCGGAAACCTGCGAAGAAACGGTGGAATACCTTACCGGCAAGGGCGAAAAGGTGGGACTCCTTAAAGTGCGGCTTTTCCGGCCCTTTGATGCGGCGGCCTTTGTAAAGGCCCTGCCCGCCACGGTAAAATCCATCGCCGTATTGGACCGGACCAAAGACCCCGGCGCCCTGGGCGACCCGCTCTACGAAGACATACGCACCGCCATCGGCGAAATGCAGGCCGCCGGCAAAGCGCCTTTTTCGGGTTATCCGCTTATTCTGGGCGGCCGCTATGGCCTGGGTTCCAAGGAATTTACCCCCGCCATGGTCAGGGCAGTGTTCGACAACCTTTCGGGCAAAAAGACCGCCAACTTTGTGGTGGGTATCAACGACGATGTGCAGAACAAGAGCCTTTCCTACGACGAACACTTTGTCCTGGCAGAAGAGGGGATGAACGAAGCGATGTTCTACGGCCTTGGTGCGGACGGCACCGTGGGGGCCAACAAAAATTCGATTAAGATCATCGGGGACGCCAAACCGGAACTCAACGCCCAGGCGTATTTCTCCTACGACTCCAAAAAATCCGGCGGTTTTACCGTTTCGCACCTGCGTTTTGGCAAAGGAGCGATCCGGCGGCCCTACCTTATCACCAAGGCGGACTTCCTGGCGTGTCACAAGTTTTCTTACATGGAAACCTTTGATATGCTGGCCAATATCAAAGACGGCGGTACCTTCCTCTTGAACAGCCCCTTTAAGGCGGCGGATGTATGGAAGGAAATCCCCGTGGAAGCCCAAAAGCGGATAATCGAGAAAAAAGTACAATTCTATGTTATCAACGCCGCCGAAATCGCCCGGAGTACCGGCATGGGTAACCGGATTAACACGGTAATGCAGGCTGCGTACTTTAAAATTTCCGGGGTCCTGCCCCAAGAAGACGCGGTCAAGTACATGAAGAAATTCATCGAAAAATCCTATGGCAAAAAGGGCGCCGATGTGGTGGAAAAGAACTACAAAACCGTGGATGCGTCCCTCCAGGCGGTGGAAAAGGTTACATACCCCGGTTCCACCGAAGGATCCATCCACATGAAAAAACCCTTTGCCACCGCCAAGGATAACTGGATTCAGGAAGTGCTTGGCGCGGTATCGGTCCAGGAAGGGGACAAACTGGCGGTTTCCAAGCTGCCCGAAGACGGAACCTTCCCCACCGCCACCACCCAGTACGAAAAACGGGCCGTGGCGGAACGGGTGCCCAGCTGGGATCCGGCGGTATGTATCCAGTGCGGACGCTGCGCTGCGGTATGTTCCCACGCCTGTATCAGGATGAAGTACCTTACCGATGGCGAAACCTCCAAGGCTCCCAAGGGCTTTAAGACTGCGGATATTAAGCCAAAACCGGTGGATAACAAAAAGGTCAGCCTTATCATTGCCGCCGAAGATTGTATGGACTGCGGTCTTTGTATCGCCAACTGTCCGGTATCCAAGGATACTTCCAAACCCTGCGCCCTTTCCTGGAAGTCCTACGCCGACGACCCGGAATACCACGCCGAACAGGCTGCTGCCTGGGATTATTTCCTTAGTCTGCCGGAAACCCCCGCTGCGGAGCTGAACCTGGCCACCGTCAAGGGCCTGGCATTTAAACGGCCGCTCTTTGAATTCTCCGGAGCCTGCGGCGGCTGCGGTGAAACTCCCTATGTAAAGCTCCTCTCCCAGCTCTTCGGCGACCGGGCGGTTATCGCCAATGCCACGGGCTGTTCTTCCATTTACGGCGGGAATCTTCCCACCACCCCCTACTGCCAGCGGGCAGACGGCCGTGGACCGGCATGGTCAAACAGCCTCTTCGAGGACGCCGCCGAATTTGGTATGGGTATGCGGCTTACAAGCGACAAGCTGGCAGTCCACGTTAGGGAACTGGCGGCAGAGGCCAAGAGCCAGGGAATAACGGCGGCGATCATCGACAAACTGCTGGCCAATACCCAGGCGGATGACGCGGCCATTGAAGAACAGCGGAAAACCGTGGACGAACTAAAGGCGGCCCTCAAGGGCGATTCCAAGCCCGCCGCCAAGATGCTCCTTTCCCTGGCGGATCACTTTATCAAGCGGTCCGTGTGGATCCTCGGCGGCGACGGCTGGGGTTACGACATCGGTTACGGCGGCCTGGACCATGTGATCGCCTCCGGGAGAAACGTAAATATCCTTTGTATGGATACCGAAGTGTACTCCAACACTGGCGGCCAGATGAGTAAGGCCACCCCGGTGGGGGCCATTGCCAAGTTTGCCGCAGCAGGTAAGGACATTACGAAAAAAGACCTGGGCGCCATGGGAATGAGTTACGGTTATGTATATGTAGCCAAAATCTCCATGGGGGCGGATATTAACCAAACCATCAAAGCTTTCCGCGAAGCGGAAGCGTATGACGGTCCCTCGCTGATTATCGCCTACAGCCATTGTATCAACCACGGTATCAACATGGCTCTGGGTCTGGATCAGCAAAAGGCGGTGGTTACCTCCGGCCTTTGGCCCCTGTTCCGCTACGATCCCCGGCTTAAGGGTGAAGGGAAAAACCCCTTCCAGCTGGATTCCAAGGAACCCAGCACGGCGCTGGAGGACTTTATGTACAAAGAAGTCCGCTTTAAGAGCCTTAAGGCAGCCAGCCCCGACCGGGCCGATGCCCTCTTGGCCAAGGCAAAAACCCAGGCAGAGCGGGTGTACAAGGAATACAAATACCTGGCCGACAGGCCCTTCTAAGGTGTTCGGCAGCCGGCCCTGAAACAGCTGGCTGCCGCTGTTTTTGCGGCAAATGGCCGCAAAAACAGCGATCTTTTACTTACGGTTGTAAGCAAAAGATCGCTGTTTTTTTTGTGTTTCTTAACATTTTGTTTTCATTCATTATGGATTTTTCCGGCAAAGGGGAGTATACTACTCCTATGTATCTAACCAGATCCCAGGAGATCCGCCGCATTGGTTTTGTATCCACCCGCTTTAAGGGAACCGACGGGGTTTCGCTGGAAACAAGTAAATGGCGGCAGGTCCTGGAAAAAATAGGGTACACCTGTTATTTCTTTTCCGGCCTTTCCGACTGGGAACCGGACAAATCCATGGTGGTGGAAGAAGCTTTTTTCGGCCATCCATTCATTATGGACATTCAGGATCGCTGTTTTGGCATAACCACCCGGGGAGAGAGCCTTTCCGGGGAAATTCAGGCAGTCCGCTTCCGGCTTAAACGGGCGCTCTACGAATTTGTGGAAACATTTGATATTGACCTCCTTATTGCGGAAAATGCCTTGACCATCCCCATGCATATTCCCCTGGGCATGGCAATTACTGAATTTATTGCCGAGACAGGTATGCCCGCCATTGCCCATCACCACGATTTTGCCTGGGAACGGCAGCGTTTTTCCGTTAACTGTATGGAAGATTATCTTTCTATGGCTTTTCCTCCCCGGCTTCATACCATTAACCATGTGGTAATCAATTCCGAAGCCCGGCAGCAGCTTTCGTATCGCTGCGGTCTTTCTTCGATCATCATTCCCAATGTGTTTGATTTTCATACCCAGGCTCCCAAAATGGACGATTATGCCCGTACCATGCGGAAAGACCTGGGAGTGGGGGAGGGCGAACTGCTCCTGCTTCAGCCTACCAGGGTGATAGCCCGTAAGGGTATAGAACACGCCATAGAGCTGGCTTCCCGGCTTAAAAAGCGAAAGGCCCATCTCCTTATCAGCCACCAGGAACGGGACGAAGGTTCCGAATATTACCAGCGGACCATGGATTACGCGGATCTTTTGGGAGTAGATGTGATCGTCCGGCCAGACATTATCGGTGCGGAACGGGGTCTTACCGAAACAGGGGAGAAAAAGTACAGCCTTTGGGATTGTTACCATAATGCGGATTTTGTTACCTATCCTTCTACCTATGAGGGATTCGGTAACGCTTTCCTGGAAGCGGTGTGGTTTAAAAAGCCTATTCTGGTAAACAGGTATTCGATTTTCCAGCAGGACATAGAGCCGCTGGATTTTGACGTGGTAGTGATGGATACCTACATTACCCCGGAAACGGTAGAAACCGTTGATGCCATACTTGATAGTCCCGGAGCGGTGGAAGTAATGACCGACAATAATTTTGAGCTGGGGAAAAAGTTTTTTTCTTTTACCCTGCTGGAACAGCGGCTCCGGCAGGTATTAATGAACTTTGGACAGTTGTAAAGGAATAAATGATGGTACAGATTTTATCCGCCCATACCAGCGAAACCGACAATGTAGAGGCGGCAGTAACGGAAATTCTAAAGCAGCTTGATTTGGAACACCGCCTGCTCCGCCATTCGGCGGCGCTGATGTATTATTATGCCGATTTTGCCCAGACCGGAGTGGTAAAAAGCCTTTGCGAAAAACTGCCCTTTCCCGTGCTGGCGGGAACCACCTCGAATTCCGCTGTGCCCGGATCCAGGGAAGATATAACCCTTACTATAACGGTCTTTACCAGCGATGACTGCGCTTTTACCGCAGGAATAAGCGGGCCCTTAAAAACAGACATCTATAAACCACTCAAAAAACTGCACGATTCAATACTGGAAGATAAACCAGAAGGCATGGGCGATGTTCCTGCAATGTTTTTTATGATTACCCCCTACTTGCCGGACGTTACCGGGGACGATTACCTGGGGGTACTAAACGGAATAAGCGACAATGTGCCCATTTTTGGTTCCATTGCGTTTACCCATGCGGCGGATTTCCAGAATATCAAGACCTGTTTTAACGGTGTTGAATATGACGATGCCCTGGGGCTTATTGCTTTTTGGGGCACCGGTAAACCAAAGTTTTTTCTTTCAACTATTCCGGAAGAACAGCTGCTTAACCACCGGGCAGTCATTACCGATTCCTACCGGAACAGGATTAAACGGATCAACGGCGTTCCTGTTTTGGAACATCTTGAATCCATTGGCCTTGCCAAGGATGGAAAACTGGAGGGGATTGCTTCTTTTCCCCTTGTCCTCCACATGCCCGATGGTACCCGGCTGGTCCGGACCATTTACGGAACAGAAGACGGGGAACTGCTGTGCAGCGGGGCAGTGCGTGCCAATGTGTCCATGGAAATTTCTTTTTGCGATAAGGACTTTGTTATTAGTTCTGCGCAAAAAACCGCTGCAGAATGTGCACAGTGGCTTGAAGAAAACCAGGAAGAAGGCCGTTTTGGGGGAGTCCTTGTTATTTCCTGCGCTGCCCGCCGGTGGACCCTGGGGACCGATGTGTATGCCGAAATCCACGAGGTCGATACACGGCTTAACAAGCTGCCCTACCATTTTGCCTATGCACGGGGAGAATTTTGCCCCATCCCGGGTAAAACGGAATCTGGATCCGGCGGGTCCCGGGACTCTTTTATGAATTGTTTTTATAATTATTCCATGTGCATTTGTGTATTGTAATGGAAAACGAAGCTAAAGCGGCAGGGCCGGAAATCAAAAAACTGGAGCGGGAACTCCAGAGCCTTTCAGAGGCAATGCGGCTCTCGGAACAGGGATTCCAGGCCAAACTTCGTTTTTTGTCTGTTCTTAAAGAAGAAAAAACACGGCAGGAAACGTTTTTACGGATGATGCTGGAAAACAGCATTGATGTGATATTCCTTTTGGATAAAAACTTTAATATTATCTATTGTACCCGGGCTTTTCTAGAACATTATAACATCCCCCATGTTGATATAATCCGGGGTAAGGATTTTCGCCGAGTAATACGGCAATATATTGAAACCAGCATGGCCCCTAAAATAGAAGCTTTTTTTGAAAAAAACGAAACGATTACCAAACCCCTTGACGTAAAAATGATGATGAAACGTCCCGCCGAAAGCCGCTACCGGAATTTTAGCGTTCATATAACCCCCATGTTTGAGGGTGGAGAAATTGACGGTTATACGCTTCTGGCCCATGATACTACCGAACTGGTTCACGCCAAGGAAGAAGCGGAAAAAGCCAACGCCGCAAAAAGTATGTTTCTTGCCGCCATGAGCCATGAAATCCGTACACCCATGAATGCTATTATAGGGATGAGTGATCTGGCCTTACGGGAACAGGTAAGACCTCCGGTAACGGAATACCTTTTGGACATAAAACAGGCGGGGAACAACCTGCTTTTCATTATCAATGATATTTTGGATTTTTCAAAGATTGAATCGGGCAGCCTGCAAATGCTGGAAGTTCCCTATGAATTTAGTTCGCTTATTAACGATGTGTTTAGCATTATGCGTATCCATTTGAACGATAAACCCATACAGTTCCTGGCAGAAATAGATTCCCGTATTCCCCGGCTCTTGCTGGGCGATGCGGGAAGGGTACGGCAGATACTGTTTAATCTCTTGAGTAATGCGGTAAAGTACACCAGCCGGGGTTTTGCAAAAGTCCGTATTACCGGGGAAACCGTAAAAGAAGAATTGCAGCTTTTGGTGGAAGTAAGTGACAGCGGTATTGGCATAAAACAAGAGGATATGGCCAGGCTGTTTGGAGCCTATGTCCGCCTGGATGAGGAAAAAAACGCCGGTATTGAAGGCACCGGCCTGGGGCTTTCCATAACCCGCACGCTTTGCCGGCTTATGGGTGGAGATGTCCAGGTAAAAAGCACATACCAAAGGGGTTCAACATTTACCGCTTCAATTGTTCAGAAAATCGCCGACAGCGGACCCATGGCAGAAGTGGAAGATCCGGAACATAAAAAAACCCTCTTTTATTGCGGCGATCCGCTGCTTGCCGGTTCCTTTGGCTGGACCCTGGAAAACCTGGGTATTGTTTATGCTTCTGCGGCGGACAAGAAAGATCTACTGGAAAAACTGGCCAACGACGGCGCCTGGGATTATGTTTTTTTTCCTGCCGATCTGGCAGCGTCTGTAGAACAGTGTATAAGCGAAAACAGGATAAATACTATTCCGGTTTTGCTGGTCCCTCCCGCCTTGGGCGAAACGGCCTGGAATGGTTTAACTGTCAGTTTCCCCTATTATACGGTTACCATCGCTAATGCATTTGAGGGGAAGTTGGCTTTTCACGACCAGAAGAAAAAAGCTGCCTTTGTTTGTCCGGATTTTAACGTACTTATTGTTGATGATCTGAACATTAACCTTAAAATTGCCCAGGGACTCTTTGCCCCCTACCGGATGCATATTACCACCTGTAAAGAAGGCAGCATGGCAATTGAGTTGATACGAAAGGGCGATTATCATATGGTCCTTATGGATCATATGATGCCCGGCATGGACGGCGTTGAGGCGGTAAAGCTTATACGGGCTTTACCGGGAGAGCGGTTCAGCGAAATCCCCATCATTGCCATGACGGCAAATACAACCCCGGGAATAAGAGAAGTCTTTTTAGAGAAGGGATTTAACGATTATATTTCAAAACCCGTGGAGGCACACCGCTTTGATGCATTTATAGAAAGGTGGGTGCCCAAATCGTTCCGGCAGCCCGCCGAATTGCCGGGATACATACAGCTGGGGATAAACGGCCTGGACGAAAGCAAGGGCCTGGCAAACTGTTTGTATTCAGAAGAAGAATACCGCCAGGTGCTCCAGCTTTACTGTGCTGATGTAGAAAACCGGCTTAAAAAACTTCGCAACCCGGAGACTATACCGGCGGCCCTGCGTATCCTTAAAAGCGCCTGCGAAATTGTAGGGGCATCGTCTTTTGCCAAAGAGGCGGCGGAACTGGAACTGGCAGAAAAGGCAGGCGGCCAGGATCAGGAGCGGCTTTTCCGTTTTGCCGAAGAGCTGGGAACTTTTAGAGAAAACATCCTTCGGGCTCTGGGGTAAGGAAATAAGGCAAAGTTAACGTTTATGTTACGGTTGCTGCGGTAAAAAATCAGACCTGTCCCTTGGCTTCGTTCCAGTAACGGTCCATGAGCTCAAGGTTTGCCGCTTCCATGGCCGTTTTTGTTTCTTTCATTTTTCTTTCCACATAGGTAAACCGTTTAGTAAATTTTACATTGGTCCGCTGCAGGGCTACCGAAGGATCTATTTTATAAAAACGGCAAAGGTTTACCGCAGAAAAAAGCAGGTCCCCCAGCTCTTCTTCCAGGTTTTCTTCCCCGGGAATAAAGCCGCCGGCGGATGGGAGGGCCGCAATCGCTTCTTCCACTTCCGCCAGTTCTTCCCGCAGTTTGTCCAGTACCCCCGCTGCGCTGGGCCAGTCAAAGCCTTTTTTGGCAGCCTTTTTTTGCAGTTTAAAGGCCCGGTCCAGCGGCGGCAGGGCCCGGGAAACTTCGTCCAATACCGAATCTTTGGGTTTGCGGCCTTCCTGTTCCACCTTGATCCGGGCCCAGTTGTCCAGCACCTTTTGGGAGTCCATGTTCCCCGCCGCATTGGCCTCCTTCAACTCCCCAAAAACATGGGGATGGCGGCGTATCAGCTTTTCCGCTATTTCGTTAAGTGCATCGGGAATGGAAAAAGCGCCCTCCTCTTGGTGCATATAAGAAATCATGGTGACCAGGAGAAAAATATCCCCCAGTTCTTCCCGGATATGGGCTGGGTCACCTTCATCAATGGCCTCGATACATTCATAGGTTTCTTCGATTAAATCCCCCCGGAGGGTCCGGGGATTCTGTTCCCGGTCCCAGGGGCAGCCCCCTTCTCCCCGGAGTTTTTCTACAATGCCGCAAAGCCGGCTGAAAGAGGTACCATAATCCATAGCTTATTGTATTGTAATTTTCCCGTTTTATGCTAGAATAAGAATATGGAACAAAAGGCGGAAGGCAAGAAGATTTTTATCCTCTATCCCCACAGCGTTATTAAGGATGAGCTTTTGGATCTCCTTATTATGGGAGGGTTTGAATCCTATGTATTGCATGATCACAAACGTGCCCTTAAGCTTTTGGCCAAGTTTCCTGATTCAATTATGTTTATCAACATTGACGAAGGCCTGGCAGAAAAAGAATGGGAAACCTATATCAGGGGCATACAGGAAGACCCCGTTACCAAAGACTGCAAGTTGGGGATACTTTCCTACAATACGGACCAGAAACTTATGCAGAAGTACCTTATGGATCTGGCCGTACCCTGCGGTTATATTCAGCTTAAACTGGGGGTTAAGGAAAGCACCCGTATTATGCTGGGCGCTCTGGAAGCCAATGAAGCCAGGGGTAAACGTAAGTACATCCGGGCCTACTGCGAGGACGACATTAACGCCGTTGTTAATGTAAAAGGCGCCGCCGGTTTTTACTACGGCAGGATACTGGACATCAGCGCCGCCGGTATTGCCGCCCGGTTTGACAAATTCGAGGACTACCCCCCCAACACCCTCTTAAGGGAAACCCAGCTAAAACTCCGGGGAGGGCTGGTTCTTACCGATGTGGTGCTTATGGGAAAGCGGCAGGATAATGTGTGGGTTTTTCTTTTTGATATTACCAAAATGAACCCGGATCAAAAAATTACCATCCACCGGTTTATCAAACATACTATCCAGCATTATATGGATAATCTAAAAGTGTGATGCCCGCTCTTGTTGTTTTTCTGGGAAACCCCGGCGCTCTATATAAACATAACCGCCACAATGCCGGGCGGCTCCTGGCAGAAAAACTTTCCTGTTATCCTTCCATAAACTGGCAAAAAAAATACAAGGGCCTTTATGCTTCTGTTGATTTGGCCCCTTCCTTTGATTTGGGCCCTTCCCTGGTACGCGTTCACTTCCTTATGCCCGAAACCTACATGAACCTTTCCGGCCATTCCGTCCAGGCCGCTGCGTTTTTCCACAAAATCAAACCCGGCAGCATTATCGCCGTTCACGATGAGCTGGAACTTCCCCTGGGTTGTATTTCCCTTAAATACGGCGGGGGCCTGGGCGGCCACAACGGACTGCGGTCAATGAAAGACAGGCTGGGTACTGCGGATTTTTGGCGTATCCGCATTGGCATAGGCCGCCCCGCTGGCCGGGCGCCCGGTCAAGGGGGTCCCGGGTGTCCCCTAAAGGGGAACCCTTCCGGTTCCGGCGGCGATGTTTCCGGCTGGGTGCTGTCGGATTTTAGTGCGGCGGAACAGCCTGCCCTGGAGGCGGCCCTGGAAGCGGGAGCGGAACTCCTTATCCGGGCCGTTACAGAGGATCCCCAAAGCCTTTTGGATGAATGGAAAAAAAAGCGGGTACTGTAAGGCCGCTTTTTTATCCGTTCTGGGCTATCCTGAACCCAAGACTCCGGGCCTTGTAACTTGGTACATCCCAAATGCGGAAGGTGGTCCGCAGTTGGTTAATGTTGTTAAAATAGGAACCGCCCCGGTATACCCGCTGTTTTCCTTCTGCGGCTCCGGTATAATCGCTTGTTGGATTAACGGGGTAGTCATTGTACCAATCCCAGCACCATTCCCAGACATTGCCGCTCATGTCATAAAGCCCCAGTTGATTTGGCAGTTTGCTCTTAACCGCATGGGTAGTCCGGCCGCTGTTGGCCGAAGCCCAGCAGTAATCCTGGAGGTTTTCTGCGGAACCGGCGGCTCCGGCAAAAAATGCTTTTTCTATCTGGCCGCAATCACCGTTCATTCCGCCACGGGCGGCAAATTCCCATTCCGCTTCGGTAGGAAGCCGGTAACCCTTGGATTCCCGGTTCCAGGTAACGGTCTCCCCCACAATGGTGTAGGCCATGGGAAGGCCGAAGCGGGAACTAAGGATATTGCAGAACTGTATCGCATCGAACCAGCTTACCGAATCTACCGGAAGATCGCTTCCCTTAAAGGCCGAAGGATTTTCGTTCATTATGGCGGTATACAGTTCCTGGGTTACTTCGGTTTCGGAGATAAGGAAAGGCCGGATGTTTACTTCGTGGATCCGTTCGGTTACCCGGTTTTCGCCGCTCCCCATAAAAAAAGTGCCGCCCTTGACAGAAACCATCACCGGTTTGGCAGCGGGATTGGCGGCAAAAACAGGAACACCGATCAAGAGAATAACCAGGAAACCCGCCAGCGGCAGGCAGATCGGTTTTGGGTACCTCATGCCAGATCCTCCCGGTGCTGGATTCTTTTGGCGATAAGTCCGTACTGGACCGCTTCTTCGGCATTCATCCAGAAGTCCCGGTCGGTATCTTTTTCTACCTGTGTCAGGGCTGTTCCGGTTTCATCGGCGATAAGGCGGTTAATCTTTTCCCGGAGTTTTTCCAGTTCCCGTGCATGGATTTCTATATCCGTGGCGACCCCCCGGATTCCCGAAAGGGGCTGGTGAATAAGGTAGTGGCTGTTGGGAAGCCCCACACGCTGTTCCTTGGGAGAAGCAAGCTGAATGATCGCCGCAGCGCTGGCTACCAGGCCCATTCCAATGGTCCAAACAGGGGTTTTTACAAAACGGATCATGTCAAAAATTGCAAAACCCGCATCGGCATCACCGCCGGGGGAATCGATAAAAATCCGGACCGGTTTGTCGCTTTCATCTTCCATAAGCAAAAGCTGCCGTATGGTCCGTTCCGCCAGTTCTTTGTTTACTTCCCCGGAAAGAAGAATAGTCCGGGTCTTTAACATTTTGGCAATAAGCGGGTCGGCGGCGGGGTTCTTTTCTTCCTCGGCCTCTTCTTCATCTTCATAAACAGGTCTAGTCACGTAAAACTCCTCACAGTAACACTCTATCTATTATACACTATCAAGGTACACCCGGGGAACCCGCTTATTGATGGCGCAGGTTATTTCGTAGGGTATGGTACCAAGCTGTTCCGCCATAATACCCGCATGGGGCGCTGTTCCGCCAAAAATCGTTACCCGGTCCCAGCGTTGGAGCGTGCTGTTTTTTCCCAAATCAACCATACACTGATCCATGCAGATACGGCCAACCAGGGGTTTCCCCGCTGCCGGGTTTATGTGGACTGTCCAGTTATTGCTAAGCCGCCGGGAAAGGCCGTCGGCATATCCGGCAGGAATGGTACCAATGATTGTATCTTCCGCCGCGGTCCAGGTTCTGCCGTAAGAGATCGCCGTGCCCTTCTTTATTTCCTTAATAAAAACCAGGCGGCTTTCCAGTTCCATAAGGGGTTTTACCGCCATAGCAGGCTCTCCATCCCGGCTGGGCGCATAACCATAAAGCAGAATTCCCGGCCTTACCATATCAAACCACGAGTCGTTATGGAAGGTTACAGCCCCGGTATTGGCGGCATGAACAATACCCGTATCAATTCCCGCAGCCCTGATACTTTTTACCGCCCGGCGGAACGTATCAAGCTGATTTTTGGTATACGTGAGGTCTTCCGGTGTAAGTGAATCGGAAACCGCCAGATGGGTGGCGGTTCCTGCCAGAGCGAGGTGTTTGCTTCCGGCGATGCGGGCCGCCAAAGCGGCTGCCTCCTCCGGGGCACAGCCTATGCGGCCCATGCCGGTATCAATCTTTAGATGTACCGGAACTTTTCCCCCCGGAATTTTTCCCCGTTGATGGGCCGTTTCAGTTTTGGCAGTCCTTTTGGCGGCGGCGGCTTCCAGCGCGTCTATGTAGTCCGCGTCTCCCGCCAGAGGTTCCAGGTTTGCGTTTACCAGGGTTTCCAGTTCTTCCGGCAGGGCGATAGAAAAAAGCAGTACCGGCGCGGTGATGCCCCCTTTCCGGAGTTCTTCTCCCTCCCCCACAGTGGCCACCGCCAGGTATTCTACCCCCGCCGCCAGGGCCGCCTTTGCCACCGGCAGGGCGCCGTGGCCATAGGCATCGGCTTTGACAGGCAGACAGATAGGGCTGCCTGTTTTTTCCCTTACAAGGGCAATGTTGTCCCTTAAATGATCCAGATGTATCAGCGCCCTGGTTCCCCGCATAGGGGCATTATATCAATTATGGCGCTGTTATGCTATCATTAAAAAGATGAACCGGATGATTCATTTTTGCCGTTTCCTTGTATTGTTGTTGACTGCTGTTTTCTTTTCCTGTGTTGGAAACGAACAGCGTGATTCTCTTCCCGGGGATCCTGCCGTTTTGCCGCCGCCGGTGTTAACTGTTCCGGCCCTGCGGATACAGGACTACAAAAACCGGGAAGGGCCCATGGCTCCCTGGCTCCATTCATACCTGGAAGGCGGTTTAAGCGCCGCCGAATTACTTCCACCCTACAAAGGCCTTTATCTTTTTGTTGCCCGGATTTACAGCTTTGACCAGGCGGTGGTAAGTCAGTGGCTGGAACATTTTTCGCCGGAACGGGATTTTTCCCGGCTGGTATCGGAACGGATTAGGGCCCGGCTGGAAGAAGTTCCGCCCGCCGAACAGTATGGGGCCTACTATGACGAGACCGTTAAAGCGGCATATCTTTTTTCTTTCCGGGGAGTTAGGCGGCTTGACGATTCCTGGGTACAGGGAACTGTTTCCGCCGCCGATTCCCCAAGGTTTCCCGCTGAACCAATGTACTGGGGTTTTATTTTGATGAGCATACCAAAGGATACCCTTGAAATTCAGGTTTCCGGTCTGCTTGACGATGTGGAGAATTCCATTGAACGGGAACATGGACGGCGGGCCCGGGAAGCCTCCCGGGAACACCGTACAGCTTTTGCGAATGTAAAGGAGCAGTTTTTTGAACACTTTTGAGGAGCTTTCTCTTTCCGCCGCGGCATCCATTCCAAACCCTGCGGGTCTTGAATGGGTCAGGCATATCCAGACAATTGCCTCTCCGCCCCTTACCATCATTCTCAGGATCATCACCAACCTGGTGTCGGAATATGTGTTTCTGATCGTCCTTATGGTACTGTACTGGCTGTGGAACGAACGGCGGGCTTTTTGGCTTGGTTTAACGACGATCCTTGCTGTTTGGCTTAACGAAACAGCAAAAAACGCTTTTAAAATGCCCCGGCCTTTTCATCTGGACAGTTCTTTGGGCATGATCCATGAAAACGGTTATGGTTTTCCTTCGGGCCATGCCCAGCTTTCGTTAACCTTGTTGGTGGTGCTGGCTGCCTGGTTTGCCGAAGGAGCCTTTAGCAAAAAGGAAAAACCGCCCTCTTCCAAAAAAATCATTGTGTGGATTTGCACGGTTGTGCTTGTTTTGCTTGTCGCCTTTTCCCGGCTTTACCTTGGCGTCCACTTTCCCTGGGATATTGCCGGCGGCTGGCTTTTGGGCGGCCTTGTGCTGGTCCTGTTTTTTCTTTTTCCGCGGATTTTTGCCATCCTCCCAAAACCAACGGGAAAGATTTTTCTGGCCGCCGCAGGGTTGACAGCGTTCTGTATGAACGCTGTCTACCCGCACAATAGTACCAGCGGGGCGCTTTTTTTTGGATTCAGCGCCGGTTATATCGTTATGCAGCGCTTTTTTCCCTTTACGGCATACTTTAATTCTGAAACACAAACATATTCGCGGATAAAACCGGCGGTGGTCTTTTTTACCGGTTTTATGGGTTTGGTACTTTTTTATCTGCTGCTTAAAGCGCTTTTTCCCGGACCGGATTCTTCGTTTTACCAGTTGTTCCGTTTTATCCGTTATGCCCTGGTGGGCTTTTGGGCAAGCGGCGGCGCTCCCTGGTTATTCAAAAAACTTCCGTTTACCAATACCACGGAGCCGTTGTGAAAAGAACCTATGGCGATACCTGTCCTATCGCCGCCCAGGCTGCGGGTCTTGGCGCCCTGGCTTTGATACGCACCAGCGGAGCGGGTTCGTTGGAATTACTGGCAAAGGTCTTTTCCCGGCCCCAAAAACTGCTGGAAGTACCGGGAAATACCGTGGTTCATGGCTGGATCTGCAAACCCGGTGATACATCTTTGCGGATCGATGAAGTGCTGGTATCGGTGTACCGTTCCCCCCGTTCCTATACCGGCGAGGATGGGGCGGATATTTCCTGCCATGGAGGAAGCGCCGCAGTAACGGGAATTCTGGAAACCCTGCGGCAGCTTGGGTTCCAGGACGCGTTACCGGGGGAATTTACCTTTCGTTCTTTTATGAACGGCAAAATGGATTTAACCCGTTGTGAATCGGTTATGGAGCTGGTGTCGGCAAAAACCGGAAGGGGCCTGGAATATGCGGTAAAACGTCTTTCCGGCGCGCTGGAAAAGGACATAAGGGCAATCCGGGATACACTTTTGGAAGCGGTAAGCGCCGCAGAATTGTACCTTGATTATCCGGAAGATGAAACGGGAGAAACTGATGACCAGGGCATTCTTGGGTACCATGAAGCGGCGGAAGAAGCTGCGGCACGGCTCCGTAAACTGGCGGCAGGGTTCCGGCGGCAGCGGCTTTACCAGGAAGGGGCCCTGGCGGTAATTGCCGGACGGCCCAATGCGGGTAAATCAAGTCTTTTTAACGCCCTTCTTAACGAAGACCGTTCTATTGTAACCGAAATTCCCGGCACCACCCGGGATTGGATAGAGGGATCTTTTGCCTTGGAGGGAATTCCGCTGCGGCTTGCAGATACGGCGGGTCTTAGAGACCAGGACGAAGCTTCTCTAGTGGAAGCCCAGGGGATCAGCTGGAGCAAAACACTGATTGACGAAGCGGATATCGTCATTTACATGGTGGATGGCGGTGAAGGATTACATAACGATGATGAAACCTTTTTGCAGAACCATGATGGTCCGCTGGTTCTGGTATGGAACAAAAATGATCTGCAAAGGGCTCCGGCGGAACTAAAAAACCGGTTTTGTTTCCAGCAAAACCGCCGTTTTGCTGAACTTAGCGCCATAAATGGAAACGGTTTGGAAGCGCTTTGTCTTTCAATCACCTCGCTGCTTCTTCCCCAGGGGGCTGAAACCCCGGTTTTTACCGGCGAAGGTAATTTTGATGCAGGTTTGGGTACAAAAAGGCAAAACGATTTGGTACAAAAAGCCCTTTTGCTTCTGGAAGAAGCGCTTTCCATGGCAAATCGTGAAGAAACTTTGGACCTGATTGCTCCCTTTTTACGGGAAGCACTTGATGTTTTAGGTGAAATTACCGGCGAAGTATCCTCGGCGGATATACTGGAAACAATGTTCAGCCGTTTCTGCCTTGGTAAATAAGCAGAAACGGCTGAAGCTCAAGGGCGTGGGCTTACGGAAAAAATTCCGTTTATGAGCCCGCGAAGACTAGAAAAACGGAAAACTTGAGCCGGAAGAGGGTTCTTCGGGCTTTTCCGCGGGCTTTTTAACCAGCACTTTTTTGACAGCAGGTTTCTTGGCAGCGGTCTTCTTGGCTGCCGGTTTTTTAGCAACGGCCTTTTTAGCTGCAGGTTTTTTAGCCGCAGTTTTCTTGGCTGCGGGCTTTTTAACCGCAGATTTTTTGGCAACGGCCTTTTTAGCTGCAGGTTTTTTAGCCGCAGTTTTCTTGACGGTGGCTTTCTTGGCAACGGCTTTCTTGGCTGCGGGTTTTTTAGCCGCAGTTTTCTTGACAGCAGTTTTCTTGGCAACGGCTTTCTTGGCTGCAGGTTTTTTAGCCGCAGTTTTCTTGACAGCAGTTTTCCTGGCAGCGGGTTTCTTGGCTGCCGGTTTTTTTGCTGCGGGCTTTTTAGCCGCAGTGGCTTTTTTAGCCGCAGGTTTCTTTGCACTTGTCTTCTTCGGTTCAGGCATACATGCTCCTTTAAAAATAAAGTTGCTTAAACTGTAACCCGCAATTAAAAAAACTGCAAGCGAAAACAAATAAAAATATGATTTTTTTTGTTTTTTTTGTATAGTAGTGTTATGGATTATGATTGTATTGTTATCGGCGGTGGACATGCGGGTATTGAAGCATCACTTGCCGCATCCAGGCTGGGAATGAATACCCTGCTTGTTACCCAGAACCCCGATCGTATCGGCGCTTTGTCCTGCAACCCCGCGGTGGGCGGCCTTTCCAAGGGCAACCTGGTCCGCGAAGTAGATGCGCTGGGCGGAGTTATGGCAAAACTTATCGACAAAACGATGATCCAGTACCGGGTCTTAAACCGTTCCCGGGGTCCTGCGGTGCAGGCCCCCCGGGCGCAGGCGGATAAACAGGCCTATCAATGTGCTGCACGGAAGGCTGTTGAAGGAAAAGATCACCTTTCGATCATGATGGACACGGTAACGGCGCTTATTATTGATGAAGGGGACGGAAAAAAAACGCCCCTGGGTTGTATTGCGGGGATAATCACCGCACGGGGACACCGGATTAGCGCAAAAACAGTGATCCTAACGGCGGGAACTTTTATGGAAGGAACGATTTTTATCGGCGAATACGATGCCCCCCAGGGCCGTTTGGGGGAAGAAGCGGCCCTGGGGCTGGGAACTTTTTTACGCAGTCTGGGATTTCCCGCAGGCCGCCTTAAAACCGGAACCCCTGCCCGTATTGCCGGAGATTCTATCGACTATGGAAAGATGGAAAAACAGGACAGCGAAAACCCCGCGCCGTTTTCGTTTGAACCTTCGCCGCTTAAAACAAGACTTGATGAAGAAAAACCTACCTGGATAACCTATACCACAGCGGAAACCCACAGCATTATCCGTGCCAACATTCACCGTTCGCCCCTCTATGGCGGAAAAATAACGGGCGCTGGTCCCCGGTATTGTCCTTCTATCGAAGACAAGGTTAAACGTTTTCCCGACAGGGACCGGCACCATGTTTTTGTAGAACCCGAAGGGCTTTATACCAACGAGATGTACCTTAACGGTCTTTCAAGTTCCCTGCCGGAAGATGTACAAAACGCGTTTATCCGTACCATTCCGGGGCTGGAAGGGGCCCGTATTGTCAGGCCCGCTTATGCGGTAGAGTACGATTACCTTGATCCAATGGATCTTTTTCCGTCTTTGGAAAGCAAACGGCTGGAGGGTTTTTTTGTCGCAGGTCAAACCAACGGCAGTTCCGGTTATGAAGAAGCGGCCGCCCAGGGGATCATGGCGGGGATCAATGCGGCGCTTAAGGTCCGGGGCGAAGAGCCGCTGGTTCTTCGCCGGGACGAGGCATATATCGGCGTGCTTATCGACGATTTAACCACCCTGGGCACCGCTGAACCCTACCGGATGTTTACCAGCAGGGCAGAACACCGGTTGGTTCTTCGTCATGATACGGCGGATACCCGGCTTACCCCCAAAGGCCGTGTTACGGGGCTCATTGATGATGAACGGTGGGAACGGTTCCAGGAAAAACTTCGGGCTTTGGATCAAATAAGAGAGCTTGTTAAAGGATATCCGGTACAATCGCTTGACACAGATGGCGTACTCGAGGATCCGGCACTAAAGGTTTTTCCCGCAGAATGGATCCGGCGGGTACTGCTGGATCAAAAATATGCAGGTTATATTGAAAAAGAAAACAGAATTATTGCCCGGAACGTTAAAATGGAACGGGTAAAACTCGATCCCGCCATGGATTACCGTGGCATCAGCGGACTTTCCGCAGAAGCAAAGGAAAAACTCTCAACCGTGCGTCCACTCACGGTTGGCCAGGCAGCCCGCATCCCCGGCGTACGCCAGGGGGATGTGGCGCTGCTTTTGGTTCTTTCGCGGAAATAATTAGGAGAAAGCGATTATAATTTGGGCAAATTGCGAAATCGTTTGACGATCCCTTTTCCCAGCCCAATTAGACAGTAATGGCTGTTAGTAAAAAGTCTTTTATATCCCTCGCATATTGTAGAGCTGCGCGCATATCATCACTGGTTATATTAAGTTCATTAGGGTATCGGGTCATTACAGCATATTTGGTGAGTGTTTGTATTTTTGACTGTATAGGGGAAAAATCAATACCGGATGGCGCACACATGGTTATTAGCTCTTCAAGATCATGTGATCTGGGCGGTTCAATATCCATAAGAAACAGAAAACCCTTGATGTATTTTTCCGCAGACTGCTGGCAAAGATAACATATCGTCTCGTCTGGTGTGGGATGGTGCATAGTGGAGAGGTATTCGGCGGAGCGGAGTTCTTCTTCGCCTTTGGCAAGCCATTCCTGCAACAGTTCGTTAGCCATATATTTTTACCCCTTCCCTGGTTATTTTCCGTTCAAGGGTAGCGTACTGTTTACGGTACAGGAAGCGGTTAATCTTGAGGCCGAGCAAGTCAAGGGGCATTTTTCTTGCCGGCAGCGCGGTACGAACGGCATCTAAGGCGTCAAGTTCCCGTATGGGCATATCGTCTTTGAAAACCACATATAAATCTATGTCAGAATCCTTGTTCGGTATGCCATAGGCCCATGAACCGAAGAGATAAATCTCTTCCACCGGGACTGTTTCGACTATAACCTTGGTGAGTATGTCAAGTTGCTGCCGTATGCCTGAAATGTCGTTTTTCATGGGATTCTACCCTTATTGGCTATAATAGCGGGTTTAGGACGAGCTTACAAGGGGACGAATTGCGCCACGTTAAAACTAACCATTGAGAAACGAATGCGCCACGTAAAAATCTAACCATTCGGACACACTACTACCGGCATAAGCCGGAGGAACTGAATGGGGTTTACTATGGCGGAAAAGAA
>BNVB01000018.1 GCA_025997795.1 Spirochaetia bacterium
TTCTTTTCCGCCATAGTAAACCCCATTCAGTTCCTCCGGCTTATGCCGGTAGTAGTGTGTCCGAATGGTTAGATTTTTACGTGGCGCATTCGTTTCTCAATGGTTAGTTTTAACGTGGCGCAATTCGGGGTATTGACTAATTCCTTATCCTGTAATAAGATAGCCCTATCAATCCCACTTGGGAGTAGTCAAATAGACGGGGTGGCGAATGTATACGACGTTTTTGCGGTTGCGATAAAGGAACGCGAAGCGTTCCAGCAACCGCAACGGACTTTAGTCCGCAATGTGCTGGAATAAAACCGCACAAAGGGCGTTCGGCAACGCAGTTGCCGCGCCGACTGCGGTTTTATGGAAGCCAAGCCCGCTACTGCGGGCGCAGCGTATACAATCCTGTTATGCGAAATTTTTTTTGCCCTAATTATTGTATAAACAGATATATATGCAAGCAATAAAAAACCTAAAATGGTTCGGGTCGGCGGCATCCATGCCGCCGCTTCGAAAAAAGGCGCTTGACAAAAAATTTTGAGTATATTATTATATAAATAATACAACGAGTAGTGGAAGCCATAGCGTGTACACGTAAGTCCAGTTGACGTGTATGGCTTGTTATTCTGCAATCAACAGACCTACACATAATCTTTTATGGAGGCAGGTCTATGGAACCTATTATTAACAAAATGGAAGGCGATGCTAATGCCTTTCTTGCACTTGAACCGATTGGAAAACTAATGAAAAAGTTTTCCATACCGTGTATTATTTCGCTTTTGGTTGGCGCATTATATAACATTGTTGACCAAATATTCATTGCAAATGCAAGTTACCTCGGATCAAATGGAAATGCCGCTAACACCGTTGTGTTTCCTCTCACAGTTGTTGCACTTGCAATCGCCGTTATGATTGGTGATGGTGCGTGTGCATTTGTCAGCATTAGTCTCGGAGCAAAACAACATGAAAAAGCGCATCACAGTATTGGAAATGCTGTTCTTTTAACAATTATTTCAAGTGTGATATTAACCGCGCTCTATTTTATTTTCATGGAACCGATACTGACTTTGTTTGGAGGGAAAGTCAACGAAGAAACGTTTGCTTTATCAAAAGAATACTTTATATGGATTGCCGCCGGTATTCCGTTTTTTATGTTTGGTCAGGCAATGAACCCGATTATACGTTCAGATGGAAGCCCGCGTTTTGCCATGATTACTACCATTGCAGGAGCGGTTCTTAATATTATTTTAGACCCTATTTTCATATTTGTTTTCAAATGGGGTATGATGGGTGCTGCTGTTGCGACTGTTCTGGGACAAATAGTAACGGCACTATTTGCAATTCATTATCTTTGCAATATGAAGGCTGTTAAATTGCAGAAAAATAGTTTTGTATTAAGCGGACATCTCATATCAAAATTTCTTCCACTTGGTATCTGTAGTTTATTATCACAAATTTCGTTGGTTGCCGCTATGGCTTCCATAAATAATATGATAAAAAAATATGGTTCATTGGATGTTATTTTTGGGCAAGAACAATATGCACAGATTCCGATGGCGGTGGTTGGAATTGTAATGAAGTTTTTCCAAATCGTTATAGCTATTGTTGTTGGTATGGCTGCCGGCTGTATACCTGTTGTTGGTTATAATCTTGGTGCAAACAAAATTGAACGGGTGAAATCACTTCTTTCACGGCTTTTAATCTGCGAAGCTCTTGTTGGAGTTGTTGCCTTTATCGCCATTGAATTTTTCCCCCAACAGCTTATTAACATTTTTGGCGCAAATAATGAAAGTGTATATTATACTGAATTTGCACTAAAAGCGTTTCGTATTTATTTGTGCCTTGTCATTTTTGCATGTGTAAATAAAGCGGCCTTTATATTTTTACAGGCGATGGGAAAACCCTGGAGTTCAACATTTTTATCTATGCTTCGTGAAGTTGTATTTGGTGCGGGATTTCCGTTAATACTCCCATTATGGTTTGGACTTAATGGTGTCCTTTATTCAATGCCATTATCGGATTTGTTGACGTTTATTGTGTCAATTATTGTTATAAGGATAACTTATAATGAATTGAATAAAAACATACATAAAACGACTTAATGGCTATAGGGTGAACGTCGCGCCGTCCATGGCGCGACGCTTCGTAGTAGGTTTTTTATTGAAATACAATGTGCTAAAGTAAATAGCGTAGCCGCTTCGCGGCAGGGCAAAAAAGAACTTCGCCTAACATACAGTTTACGCTTCGTCGCTTCGCTCCTCGGCCTCCACTTTTTATCGTTATGCGAAGTGGGGGGTTTTAAGGTTATTTTCCTTCCGCGAAAACATTGCGCTTGCAAATTGGCTGAAAATGTGCCATAGTGCTTGGTATAGCGACGGCAAGGCAATCAGAATTTGTCGATTGACGCAACCTTTTGGAAGGAGCACTTATGGAAAAACATCTGACCTATGAAGATGGAACCTCAAAAAAATTCTGGCACGTGCAAACCGACGGCAGCCAGGTAACGGTGACCTTTGGGCGCATCGGAACCGCCGGGCAGTCTCAAACCAAGGCATATCCTACCCCGGCGGACGCGGAAAAAGAGGCGGCAAAGCAGGCCGCCTCCAAGATGAAAAAAGGCTACGCGGAATCGAAGCCGCCCGCGGATGCTCCCGCGGCCGCAGTTGCCGCCCAAACGGCGCCTGCTCCGGTCTCCGCGAAAAAAGCCGCCCCCAAAGCCGATTCCGGCCCCGCCCCCTGTTGCGGATGACGGACAAGCCAAGCCTTGGCACAGTGAGGACGACTGGGGATATTCGTGGTATTACGCCGGCGAAGCCGCGTATGCGCATTTGGATGTGCCGTGCGACGAGCCGGGCCATGACGGGGACGACGACCCGGCCCCGAAAACCGCGTCGGCGTCCCAAACCGCCGCCCAATACGATGCGTCCCTTGACGATGAAATTGAGTTTGACGAGGACGACGACGAGGACGACCGCCGCGAAAAGCGCGAGCAAAAGCGCCGGGAGAAGCTCACGCCGGAGGAATTGCTGGCGGAGTGGCGGGAACGGGAGGACGCGGGCGGGCGGCACGCGTCCGACGCCGAGCGCGACGCCGCTTTGCGCGGCTGGATCGTCCGCGTCATCAAGAGCAAAACCGATTTAGGCACCCGCCGCTACCGCGAAGCGGAGTCCCACATACGCGTTTTGCGCCTGCTGTGCAAGGATGAGGCTGAATATCAGGGGCAAATACAGGCGGCTTTGTCAGAGGGCATGGAGGATGTGCTGGACGAGTACGCCTTTAGCGGGGACTACGAGCAAAAGCTGCAATGGCTGCTGGAAAACGGTGCCAAGCCCAAGGGCAAGGCGAAGCGGGCTTATGTCGCGCATTTTTTAGAGGAATACCCCAAAAACCCCGACCCCGCCCGGGTGCCGGAGATTTTCGCCGCCTACCGCGAGCGCATTTTTGTGGAGCTTGCGCCGCGATACGCCGAGGGCTTCCGCGATATGGTTCGCGCGTTTTGCGGCGGCGAAATAAAGGACGGCGAGCTGCCCCAAGGCATGATCGGCTTCAACATCTCCGAGGACGGGGTTTACGCAATGGGCTTCGGAGTCGAAAACGCAAACAGCAGCTGGCATACCTTTGAATTCAACGAGGTTAAGGGCATTCCCTATAAGCTGGCAAGGCAAGAGCTTTACCGGCGGCTGCCGCCCCTGCTTTCGGCAATGGCGGATGAGGGCGGCTTCGACGGCCTGTCTGCGAAGGGCCTGCCCGTGGTGATGGTCAAGGGTTTAAGAAGCGGCGACGTCCTGTTGCGCCATGTGCTGGACAAGCAGGCGGTTGAGGCCGAGGCGGCGGTGTTCACGGCGCGCATGGAACAGATTGAGGCCGAGGAGGACGTATCGCTTACCGCGCCGCTGCTGGACGAAGCCGTTTCAACGCTGCTCAACGGCGTGTATCTCCCGCAGGACGTCGAACGCGCCCGCAAGCTGATCCGCAAGCATCTGTACAGCCTGGATGAGAGCGTCAGCGAAAAAGCCCGTGAGCTGCTTGACTATTACGACGACTATGCCCCCGCATTGCAATACGACCGCGCCGTCTGGCTGCACGACAACGGCGACTTCGGCCCGGCTCTCAACGTCATGAACTTCGCGGCTGACAAAGGCTATGCGCCCGCCCGCGAACGGTGCAGCGCGTTTATCGCCGAAGCCAAGACGCGGCAGGAAATGTTGGCGAAATACCGCGCCCCCGGCGCGAAAAAGCAAGGCGGCGGCAAGCTTGGCAAGGACAACTTCCGGCAGGTGTTCGGCGAAGCCGACCTGTTCCTGAATACGGACAACGTGATTGCCCGGGCCTATGCCGGCGGCCAAATTTACATTCGGTTCAAAGTCGAGGGCGAGGACGCCTATTCCGAGACGCTGGACTGGCTGAACAATCTGCTGGAAAAGGATTATGCCAGTCTCAACAACGGTTATGAAATTGAGGTGCGGTTCCTCATCAAGCCCGTGTTCGTCAAACAGCTTGAAGGCTTCGCCAAAACCAGCTGTCACGCCTTTTTTGCCCGGGCCGTGCAATACCCTGCCTTGCGCGAAAAGGTAAAGCGCTACGCCGAAAACGCCCTGCACCTGTACGACTGGTACCGGGACATCGACGGCGAGGAAAACTGCGTCACCGGCACCTTCGCCGCGCTGGCGCTGGCTTTCTGCGATGAACAGTATGTACCGCTGGCCGGACACTTTGGCCTTGCCAGCGACGACGAGCACCAGTATGTGCAGCTGTTCGTCGCGGGGCCGCTGTTCAAGCAGTACGGCCCGACGCCGGAGGTGGCCGCCGCGCTGTTCGACATCCAGTGCTCCAACGGGCAGAACGGCGACATCAACCTCAATAAGGCATTGCTAACCACGCCCGCCTGTCTCACTGCGGTAATGGAACACGTTTCGATTGATACGGAATACTGGGAAAAGCACCACCTGAATTACCATGTTCCGGGCTATGTAGAAGCCATTTGGGGCGGCAACACCAAATCCAACCTGAAAAAGCTCAGGCAGTTTGCCGATGGCGCGGCGACACCCGAGGACAGAAACGCCTTCGTGGACTTCTATAATTTCTATAAAAAGTATGCCACCCTGCGGGACAAGGCCGATTACGGCGAGGATCTGGAGGGCGTCGCAGAGAAAAAAGACGTCGTTGTCCCGGTTTACAACGAGGACCCGCCGGTTTTGCTCCCGCTGAAGGAAGCGGAGAAGGCGGGCTGGATTTGGGACGCGGAGGGCTATGACGACAATCGCGGCTTCTTTTTCTATCCTGCCCTCATCGACGACCCGGAGCTGCTGGACTTTGTGTTCGAGCAATGGGACGTTGGATGCCAGCGGGCAGGGGAGTTTGACGAAACCTTTTCCTGCGGCGAGAACATCGAGCGCTTTGGAAAGTGGATATACAACACCGAAGGGCTCGCCCACAGCTGGGGGATGCTTCTGACCGACGGAAAAAATAAGCCCTATGTGCTGTACGGCGTGTTGAACGCCGCGCAGATTTCGGCGCGCTGGTGCAAGCGCCGTTTCAAATCTGCGGAGGAAGCCGAGGCTGTGCGGCAAAGTGCGCTCATCCGCGAGGTTCCGTGCCGCGTTCCTCCCACAGCACAGGAACGGGAGCTGGAAGAGCCGCTGTCCGAGGCTATTTCTGCCCTGTTCGGCGAGCATTACTGGCTGGCGGGGCAGCTGCTGAAAAAATATGCGCCCGAACACGGCCGCCCTTACGACGCGGCGCTGCTTTTGCGTGCCATGGTGGCCATACATATGGAGAACCCGAACGAAGCTGCCGCGCTGTATGACGAGTTATCCGACCGCAGGCCGGAGTTCGCCGGTTATCTGGCGGAAAAGAAAGCCGCCTTGGGGAAAGAGAAAAAGCATTGAGGGCAAAATAGAAAATTTCCAAGCGTTGGCCGAATTTGCCCGTCTGACCCGTGACAAAACCGATGAAGTCAACGGGGCGTCCGGCAAAAAAGCGGTTGAACTGCAAACAGCGCTGTCCCGATTCATCGGCGAACAGACGCGGCTGTTAATTGCTCGAGGACTTTCGGTCGCGGAAATTCAGGATGCTTTGCGGGCGGCGGCTGACGCCGTGCCCCAAACCTATGCCCCGAACGCCGCCGAACCTGAAAGCGATTCCGGCGGGGCGCTGGAGCCGCCTATCAGCGAAACGGTCTATTTCCTGCCAATGGAGGAAAGCGTGATTGCCGCCTTTGCCGCCGGGGAATTGGACAGCGCGGGTTTAATGGATTCGATTTGCGTTTCGACGGACGTTACGCCCCTGGAATTGACAGAAGGGCTGGCGCTTGTCCTCACCGATTTCGGCAGACAGCCAAAATTTGAGGAAGCGACAGGCGGCGGCGAAATCGTGGCGGGGCCGGACGGAGAAGCGTTTATACCGGAGCGTTTGAGCGTGACGGAACCGGAAGCCGGCGAACGTCTTATTTGTGAGCCAATGGTTTTTAAGGCCGCCGATGAAGTCAGGGCGCTTGCGGCGCTGCTGATGCCGGTTGATGAAAAGACTTTCCGCAAGAGGGTAAACGTCAGGAAGCTGTTGAAGCTTGGCTGGCCTCACGGCTACGGCAAACATCCTGTGAAAGAAGAAGCGGATTATATCATTGCTGCTCTGCTGGCGGAATTTGCCATGCTGCGTACGTCTTATCTGAAAGCGGCGGCGCATGGTAAGGGCATGGCGGTTTTTGTCGGATACCAAGGCGAAGCAACGGACGGGCCGCTGTGAGGCTAATCTCTTCTTTTCTCTCATTTCTGAACTATAAAAAAAGGCTGCCGAATGGCAGCCCTTTTACGTTTACCGCGTGTTACAACCATTTCATAAGGAAATGGACCGCGCAGGGTATCGGCTTCCAAAACCCGGTATCCGGCTTTTGTCAGCTTGTTTTTGTTGATTGCCATGATACGGTCGGCATAATGATCGAGCTGCCTTCTGCCGTAATGATTTCGGATCTGCTCGCCAAAGAGTGTGATTTTTTCAGCATCGGCACAAACGATTTGATTCAATACACGCTCGGCGTAGATCGCACAAATCCAAAGGTCGCGAACTTATATGATTTTATGCATCCCGCAGTTTTGCGCATGATTGAAATCGTGATCAACAATGCGCACGCAGAGGGTATACCGGTCTGTATGTGCGGAGAGGCTGCTGCAGAGGAAAAGCTCATCCCCCTGCTCGTCTATATGGGTCTCGACGAATACAGTATGAGTGCGAACCAGATATTGCGCGTGCGGTGACAGATTTCCAAGGTGCATAAAGCTGAAATACTGAAGGATTACCGGGATGCGTTAGAGCTTGGATGAGCAGAATGGCATAAATTAGTACAAAGATGATAACCACCTTCAATCCAAATACAAAGAAGCGTAAACAATCCTGTTATGCGAAGCCGGGGGGCGTACTCCATTATTTTATATTACTATTTTTCCGGAATATTTTTTATATTTTTTATATTTATGCTATTAGCAATAATACCTAGCTCAAATATTTCCGCCCACCATGTTTCATCATTTTCTAAAGCCTTTGGATCAATATTTTTTATTTCCTTCATTATTTCTTGTTCTAGTTTTTTATTTTCATCATCTAAATCACTTTTCATTAGACTAAATTTCCTATTAGCAGCTTTCATACATTCTAAGAATATTTTCAATGAGGAATTGATAAATGTTCTGTAGTATTTTGATGCAAGCCAAAATACTTCCAATGTTTCAATTTCAATGGCTATTTTTTTCCCAAAATCATTTCCAATGGTGTAATATTTTCTAACTTTATTATCACTTCTAAATGTGTATGTTCTTCCTATACTTCTTCCAAAAGTAACCCCGATAAATTGTAAATTTTCATCAAGCGAAGACAAAATATTATTTATATCAGCTATATCGCGTTCACGCTTTTCATCGATTTTAGTTTCTTTAGCCATTTTTTGACTCCTTTCTAGTGTTTTATTCTTTTTAATACAAGAATAAAATGTATTGGAGAATGGTGGCAATTTTACACCGAAGGTAATATAGGTGTTGGTGAATATGAGATTTACATTTTTGATGAATTAAAATACTCTGCGGTGATACCGGACAATTTGTTGTCCATAATGAAAACCGGGAATATCTTGCGATTCTTACAAACCGATGTAAAATATAAGAAAGAAAATATTTTTGAATTCTATAAGGGCTTTATAGAAAACGGTCCATTAAAAAATATTGTTAACTACGATAAGCTGAATAATGATTTCGATATTGACTCTACTTTTGACGAAAAATATGAAAATTGCAAAAAAGAGGTAACATCTATTATTATTGCAAACATAAAAAATAACTGTCAATAAGTACCGGATAATTGCGAAAAACGGCTCATTTTATTTTGGGAAAATTTAGAAATATTTTTCAGTGTAGCGTTATATGAGATTGAGAATTGTATACGACAGTAAAGAACTGGATAAAATTGTGGCGAAATTTAAAGCAAAGTTTTTTTACCCCCACATTCATTGTAGCAGGCGGTAGTGCTTCGCACACCCGCCAACCTTGAAATATGCGTCGACAATGGTAAGAGGAAGGCGTTTAACCCACCTTATGTAAAGCCGCATCTTCATTTTCTTTTTCAATTTTATGATCCCGCCATGTAAGATAAAACCCCCAAACCATAAAGGGAACAACAACTCCAACCATGAAAACAATTAACCACATACGTTACTCCTTTTCCACTTTGCCTGTTTCTTTTGTAGTCCAAATGATACCGACAACGGCACAGGTAAATGTAACAAGCAATCCTGCAATTATTATGATATATTGTGGCAATTCTCCCCGCAATATACCGCCGAGAATGAAACTGGCAAAAGTCAGTTTGGAAAAATCCAGCAGTAGTTTTCCAAGATTTTCCTTTGCATTGGTGCTTTTCTTAGGTTTTTTCACTTTTGCCATAACTGCCTCATACGGTAACTATACCTCATTTTCGCCCGTTTGGAAAGCCGCTAGCGGACAAAATATGCCCTTATTTTGAAAGAGACTTGACATTAGAAAGGATTATATGCGTGTATCTGACAAGTCGGGGATTTTAACCGGGAGATGGGAGCTATGCTAGGGGGCGATTGTTTACACATAGAGCCTAAAAATGCCGTATCCGCAAAAAAATATAAAAAAAGGCTGCCGAATGGCAGCCCTTTTACGCTTACCGCGTGTTACAATCCCAGCAGGTACTGGTTCAACACATTTTCCAGATATTCCTGTTTGCCGGAAGTAAGTCCTGCTTTGCCGTACTTTTCGCCGCCAATTTTTGCGAGGTCGGTAAAGGAAAGCTGGCCTTTTTCAAATTTGGCGCCGTCGCCGGAGTTAAAGGAAGCATAGCGCTTTTTAACAAAACCGGGGATAACGCCGTCTTTGATGATCCTGTCGGCAATTTCCAGGCCTGCCGCAAAAGCATCCATGCCGCCAATGTGGGCTATGAACAGATCCGAGAGGTCCACCGAATTACGGCGGATTTTTGCGTCAAAGTTAAGGCCGCCGGTGGTAAAGCCCCCGGCCCGCAGGATTGCATACATTGCCAGGGCAGTTTCGTAGTAACTTGAGGGGAACTGATCCGTATCCCAGCCGTTAATAAAGTCGCCGCGGTTTGCATCCACGGAACCAAAGAGCCCCAGAGCAGAGGCGGTTTCCAGTTCATGGAAGAAGTCGTGGCCCGCCAGTTCCGCATGGTTCGCTTCAATGTTCATCCTAAAGTCTTTGTCTAAGCCGTAGGTCTTAAGGAACAGCGCCACGGTTTCCACATCATAATCGTACTGATGTTTGGTGGGTTCCATGGGTTTGGGTTCAATGTAGAAAGCTCCCTTAAAGCCTTGTTTGCGGGCATAGTCTCTGGCAAGACCCAGGAACCGGCCGATATGATCTTTTTCTTTTTTAAGATCGGTATTAAGAAGGCTCATGTAACCTTCCCGACCGCCCCAGAACGTGTAACCCTGGCCGCCAAGTTCAATGGTGGCGTCAATGGCGCTTTTTACCTGATTGGCGGCAATGGCCAACACGCCAAATTCAGGATTGGTGGCGGCGCCGTTCATAAACCGGGGATTGCTAAAAAGATTCGCCGTTCCCCAAAGCAGTTTTACTCCTGTGGCCTTTTGCAGTTTTTTTGCCCTGGCTACCATGGCAAAAAGATTTTTTTCGCTTTCCGCAGGGCTGGACCCCTCGGGGGCCATGTCCCGGTCGTGGAAACAATAGAACTGTGCGCCAAGTTTGGTAAAGAATTCAAAGGCAGCGTCCATTTTGTGTTCCGCCGCTTCCATGGGGTTCGACGCATCACTAACCCAGGGATGGGGATGCGTAACAGACCCAAAGGGATCGGTCCCATCGGCGCAGAAGCTGTGCCAGTAGGCAATGGCAAAACGAAGATGATCTTTCATCTTCTTTTTGCCTACCAGTTTTTCGGGGTTGTAATACTTAAAGGCCAGGGGGTTATCGCTCTTGGCTCCTTCGTATTTAATTTTCCCGATCTTGGGGAAGTATTCTTTTTTCCCCGCATAAAAATCCGCCATGTTTTCCTCCGTTATATATACAGTGGGCTTAATGCCCCTAAGTACCGCGAGTAAGATTCATAGGCCGCATCATAGGCCGCCGAGGTTTTGCTGTCCGGTTCCACAAGAGCGCCTTCCAGCACTACATGATCATCACACCATTCGCCAATGGCTTTTTGTGCCCCCGTTTTGCCGCTATTGTGGAGACACCACAGCGCCTGGATTGCCCCGCCCATGGCCGCCGCTTCGCCGCCGGAGGGAACCCGTATGGGCAGCTTTAATACATTGGCGGCAATATTCTGCCACAGGGGACTCTTTGCTCCGCCGCCGATAAGCCGTATTTCCCTGGCTTTAAAACCCAGCTTGTTAAAGCCCTCCATGCCAATCCTCATGCCAAAAATTGCCGATTCCAGGGCGGCTCTGGCGATATTTTCTTTTTTGAAGTTGGCGGCGGTAATTCCGTTTACGCTGGCCCGTCCGTTGGGCAGGTTCGGGGTCCGTTCGCCGTTAAAAAACGGCAGTATCACAATTCCCTCGGCGCCCACAGGGGCTTTGGCCGCCTCGGCATCAAAGGCTTTTACATCCAGGCCAAAGAGGCCGCGGAATTCTTCGCTGGCCACGGTACAGTTCATGGTACAAAGCAGGGGGAGCCAGCCGCCGGAGGAAGAACAAAACGCCGCAAGGTCTCCGCTGGGATCGATTACCGGAACATCGGAATAACCGTAAAGGGTGCCGGAAGTTCCCAGGCTCATGGTAAGAAAACCATCTTTTACCGTGCCGGTTCCCACGGCGCCCATCATGTTGTCGCCGCCCCCTGCCGCTACGGGTATACCCGCGGGTATGCCGTATTCCGCCGCCGCCGCTGCGCTTACCGTGCCGGCATTTTCTCCGGGTTTAACCAGCGGCGGAAGGCAATCGATCACCTTTGAATCGATAAGTCCGGCGATTTTGGCGGACCATTCCCGTTTGCGCACATCAAAAAGCGCCGTACCGGAAGCATCGCCGTATTCGGCGGTGTAGTGGCCGGTAAAAAGAAAATTGACATAGTCGTGGGGAAGTAAAATATACTTGAGCTGTTTAAAAACTTCGGGTTTATGTTTTTTTAGCCACAGTACTTTGGGGGCGGTATAACCGGGCCGCATGGGAAGCCCCGCTTCTGCGATAATCGTGCTTTCACCCCCGGCGGCCTTGGTGATCTCTTCACATTCCGCGGCAGTGGCGGTATCGCACCACAGTTTAACATTGTAGAGCGCCTTGCCTTTTTCATCCAGCGGAACCAAGCCATGCTGATGGCCCGAAACGCCAATAGCTTCGATGGTTTTTTTCGCATCCTCCGGCAGGGCGGCAAAACAGCTTTTCAGCGCCCCCTGGTACCACTCGGCCTTCTGTTCCCGGGTTCCGTCGTTCTCTGCAATCATGTCTACCGCTGCCTGGGAAGAGGCGGCGGCCTTTTTTGCTTCGTAATCATAGAGAACCACCTTACAGCTTTGGGTCCCCAGGTCAATTCCGCATACGGTTTTCACAATATACCCCTTATCTTTCACCATACCACGATCCCCGGATTTAACCATTTCCAATATTGACAATGCATATCTATTATTGATATTTATATATAAGGAGAGAATTCCCCTTTATGATAATAAAAGATGCCGTATATGTGTACCATCTGGTGGGCGGAGACAAACTCGCCTGGCATGGCCGTTACCACACCCATGGTACATCGGATTACGAACTGCATCTTTTTTTGGAGGGCAGCGGACAGTTTTTGTTAAACCGCGCCAAGTATGTAATAGATGGAAATAGTCTTTTTTTAACCAAACCAAGGGAATTCCATTCAATTTTGCCCGATGCGGTACGGCGGCCCATCAGTTACTATGCGATTCTTTTTGAACCCCAGGAAAGCGAAGACCGGGAACTGCTTGCTCTTTTGGAAGGCCGGCCCATGTCTCCGGTTTCCATAGAAGGCCGCGAACGTTTTTTAGTGGAAGATCTCTATCATCTTACCAAGGCTTCCTCTTTAGAGGACAGCCGGGCTTCCTCTTTAGAGGATAGCCGGGCTTCCACCAAAGGGCGCGCTGCGGAGCACCTTCTCTTAAGTCTGCTTTTCCGCTGGTGCGGCATAAAGGGAACCGGGGGAATCCGGGATTCCAGGCATTATGTGGACCGGGCGCTTTCCCTTATGGAAAAATCGGTACGCAAAAAAATCAACATCGACACCCTGGCAAACAAGCTGGGTCTTTCGGAAGAACATTTTATCCGCCTCTTCCACAGCCGCCTGGGCATTACGCCTTTCCAGTACTTTACCCGCCTTAAAATAGAAGCGGCCTCGTCGTATCTTTCCAGTACCCAGCTGCAAATCCAATCCGTGGCCGATCACTTTGGCTTTGAAAATCCCTTTCATTTTTCGCGGATATTTAAAAAGTGTACCGGCCTTTCTCCAACGGATTACCGCAGAACTTTTAGCGGCGGGTAAATTACAAGGCCTTACAAGCCAGCCTTGATGGCATAGATTGCCACCTGGGTCCGGTCATGGAGGCCGGTTTTGTGCAGAACTGCAGAAATGTAGTTACGGATGGTCCCCTCGGTAAGGTACAATTTTTTGGCAATTTCCTTGTTGGTATACCCCTGGCCCACAAAACCCATAATCTGCATTTCCGAGGAAGAAATCGTTGCAGGCAGGGTTACACTTTTGGGTTTTTCCAGTTTTATTTCTTCCGGACTGTTCTTGCCAACCACTACGGCATTAAACGAAGCGGTACGATGTTCTCCACGGGATTTAAGAACAATTCCTGTTAATTTAGCGGCAATGTGGTAAAACCCCGCAGCACTTTCCGGGGCAATAAGACATCCGCCATGGTAGACCGCCCGGATTGCGTGGTACAGCAGTTCGGGGTTTGAGGTAGTCACATAACCCGAAATTCCGTTGAAAAAGCCCGTAAAAATCCGCCGTTCCTTGCCGTTAAGGATAATCGAAGTACCCGGAGACCGCGATTTAATAAGTGAAGCGGTTTTTACCCCGCTTCCCAGGGGAAGGTTGTCCATTAGAACAATATCCGGCTTATGGGTTTCCACCAGCCGTATGGCCTCGTAGCCGCTGCTTCCTATTCCGACAATGTTAAAATCATTTTGACTTGATAGATAAGCGCGAAGATACTCCTGGCCTTCTTTTTGGCTGTCAATAATAACAATCTGTATCATTGCATATTTCCTATTCTCTTAGTTCTTATTACCTGACTAATTTAATAATCTATTTCTTTCCAGTCAAGTTATTTTTCCAAAAATTGCTTATTTCCCGGCGCCCCAGCAGATATTTAAGGAATCCCAGAAATTCCGCTTGACTTCCTTGCTCCGCTATGCTACCATTAATTGATAACCGGGCAGGAGTCCCGGGAAAATACAAATTCTGATCTAAATTGGACATAATCATGCAGTATTTTGATACTCACGCCCATATAGGGCTTATTGTTGATGACCCTATTGAGCAGCTCATTGTTATCCAGGAAGCCCGCCAGGCCCAGGTTGCCAGGCTCATATCGATTTGCAACAGCCTCCACGATTTTTCTACCGTTTATGAGAATCTTAAATCCGCCGCCAATGTCTACCATGCCGTAGGCGTGTCCCCCTCGGAAGTCCAGAATCCCGGTAAAGACTGGGCCCAGACCATCGAGTTAAGCGTTCAACTCCCCCGGGTTGTCGCCATTGGCGAAATAGGCCTGGACTATTACCGCAAGTTTGGCGACAGAAATTCCCAAATTGAGCTTTTTATCACCCAGCTTGATATGGCAAGCAAACTCAATATGCCCGTGATCATCCATAACCGCGATGCCGGCCACGATGTATTGGACATACTTAAAGACCGGCTGCCCCCCAAGGGCGGAATCCTCCATTGTTATTCAGAGGATGCCGAGTATGCCCAGCGGGCCCTCGACCTTAACCTGTACTTTTCCTTTGCGGGAAACCTTACCTACCGGAATGCCCGGAATCTCCACGAAACCCTGGAAGTGCTGCCCCTGGACCGGATCCTTATTGAGTCTGAAAGCCCCTTCATGGTCCCAGCAGACTACCGGGGCAAACGGAATATGCCCAAGTATCTTCCCCTTACCGCCCGGTTTATGGCAGAAATGCTGGAAATGGACGAGGAAGAACTGGCTGCCCAGCTTTGGGACAATGCAAACAGGTTTTTTGGGTTGAACTGAGTTTCCCGGCGAATAAGCTCATGGCGACCAACACCCTCTACCGGCCTATAACCATTGGCTCCCTGGAACTTCCGGGTAATCTCTTCCTTGCCCCTGTAGCGGGTTATACCGACAGGGCCTTTCGTTCGATCTGCTCAGAAGCGGGGGCTGACTTTAGTTTTACCGAATTGGTTTCTGCCGAGGCTATTACCCGCAATCCGGGCTATTACGGTTTGGGCGGAACCGCTGCTGCCAAAAAAGCGCCGGGCGCTTTTTTGCTGGCCCTGCCGCAGATAAGCCGGGTTTGTGACACAGAGTCCGGCAATGGAAGCCCCGGGGGCAAACCCAGGGCGGCGGTTCAGCTTTTTGGGGCAGAGAGCAAAACCCTGGGCAGGGCCTGCGCTCTTCTGGGGCCTCTCCGGCCCGATGCGGTGGACCTGAATGCGGGCTGTCCGGTTCCAAAGGTGGTAAAAACCGGGGCGGGGTCTGCCCTGATGCGGGACCCGGCACGTTTGGGCCGGGCGGTAGAGGCCATGGTTAGCGCCAGTAACGAATTCCTGGGCGGTATTCCGGTAACAGTAAAAATCCGCGCCGGCTGGGATGCCGTTTCCCAAAACTATGCCGAATGTGCCCGCATTGCGGTGGAAGCCGGAGCGGCCATGGTAAGCCTGCACCCCCGGACCAGGGCCCAGGGGTACGGCGGCAAAAGCGACTGGTCCCTTATCGCCGATCTGGCGGCCCGGCTGACGGTACCGGTAACCGGCTCCGGCGATCTGTATACCCCCGAAGATGCCCGCTCTATGCTGGCGGAAACAGGCTGCGCTGCGGTAATGTTTGCCCGCGGAGCCATGGGGAATCCCTTTATCTTTGGCGCAGCAAAGAGCTTTCTTACCCAGGGAAGCTGGACAGCCCCGGAACCAGCGGAGCGGCTCCGGACAGCGCTGTATCATCTGGAGAAACTGGCGGAAGATCTGGGAGAAACCAGCGCCTGCCTGGAGATGCGTAAACAATTCTGCGCTTATACCAAAGGAACCATGGGGCTTCCCGGCATCAGCGGGGGAGCAGCCCTGCGGGATAAACTTGTTCATGCCGGGACTATTGCGGAGTACCGGGAAATTCTGTCATATTATAGGTAATGAAAAGAAAACTTGGCATAACCATTCTGCTATTCACCGGAATTACCCTTTCACTTTTTGCCCAGCGGGAACCGCCGGTAAGCGCCGATCCCATCTGGGAACAGGATCTTAGAGGTACTGTCCTGGGCCTTCCTGCCTTGCAGGCAGAATCGGCGGTGGTAGCTCTTGCAGAGGGAGATGTAAAATCATACAGCAGATTCGGTAACTGGCTGTGGACCTACAACGCAAAAGAACGGCTTACTCCCTATGTCAGCCGGTCCCGGGAAGGTACCACCTATGTTTGTACCGTCACCGGTACGGTGATCGCCATCAACCGTATAGGCCGGGAACTGTGGAAACTCAACCTGGGAACGCCCATTACCGCTCCCATTGTCGTTGGCTGGGATAGCCGGCTCTTTATTCCCGCCGGGCAGAAAATGTACTGCCGTACCGCATCGGGTTATTCCCTGTGGATGCAGGATCTGGGAAGCCCGGTCTTTGTAAAGCCCGTCTTGGATCACCGGGGAGGGCTGGCCATGGTATTGGATAACAATACCTTTACCCTGGTAAGCCATTTAAGTTTCATTGAACAATTTCAACTTAACTCCAAACCTCTTCATATTGTGCCCCTGGAAGTTTCCAAGGGAAAGGACGCATTTTTTCTTTTCTACGCCAATGGGACGGTAGAACGTTTATACCGGGACAGCAATGAAAAACTGGTAAGCGAAACCCTTCCTGCCCTTTCCCAGACTCCGGTGGCAGCTGTGGGCTGGCAGGACCAAGTCGCCGTTACCCTTAGGGATGGCCGGGTACAGCTTCTTGCTGCCCCTGGCGGTGAAATACAGTGGACCGAAAACAGCCACGAAACCGCCGCAGAACGGGGAACGGGCAATCTGGAACCATACTGGGCGGCCATGCAGTTTGATGAACGGGGAATTTATGTTCTTTCCACCAAGGGTGTTACCGGCTTTAGGACATCCGATGGCCGGCGGCTGTGGATACTCCGCATCACCGGGGCGGCGGCGATCCCTTCGTTCAGTGACGAAGGTTACCTCTATTCCGGCGGTACCGACCGTATCCTCCATGCATACCGGATCGAGGAACGAAAACGAAACATAACCCGGTCCATATACGGCCCTGCCCCGGAAGGTTCCTACGGCCTGGGAAATCCGCCGCCCTCAAGCTGGGCCAAAGTCGGTGATGGCCGGTATGATCCGCTGGTGATCCGCATGATGTATGAGGAAATTGGCAGCGCCATCAAGAGCGGACAAATTGGACAACGGGAAACCGATTATGTGGGATACCTGATGGAAGTGGCGGGCATTTCCCTTTCTCCCACCTATTCGCCGGTACGACCCCAAGTGCAGATTATGGAACGTGCCGATTACATCCGCCAGCTGGGTTTTATTGGTTCCCGGGAAACAGTTCCCTTTCTGGCCAGACTTTTTGCCCACAAATTTGCCAACGGCAGTTACGAGGATCCGGAGATTCTTAAGGCCTGCTGCGAAGCTATAGGCCGCATTGGGGTGGATCCTTCGGGGGATGCTGTCCGGGCATTCACGTACCTTTTAGCTCCGGATAATGCAACCATGGATGCCGCCGCCCTTATGGCCGCGGCCACCGCTGCCAGGGACCTGAGCCGGTTTTCCGGCCCGCCCATGGCCGACGCGGGGATACGGCTGTTACGGGCCTTTACCGCCACGGATTTTCCCGCGGTGGTTAAGCGCCATGCCACTACCCTGTTGGAAAACCTGTACAAGTAGCGGCAATGAATATACTTCGCAGACCATTTCGTTATAGTTTTAACTCCCTTGTTTTTTACCTCGTTGGAATTACCGTACTGGTAAACCTGGCCCAGCGAACGTTCCGGGAAACCACCTTTTATCTGGCAATGATCCCCCTCTGTGTTCTGCGGGGCTGGATCTGGCAGTTTGTTACCTATGTATTTACCCACGATTTCCGGGGCTGGTCCCATATTCTCTTTAATATGCTGGGGCTCTTTATCTTTGGAATCCAGGTGGAACGGCGCATGGGAAGTAAGGAATTTCTCCTCTACTATTTGGTTACCGGCGCCCTGGCGGGAGTTGCTTCCTTTGCGGCTTATTATATAACCGGAACCAATGCTGTCCTTATGGGGGCATCCGGGGCCCTTTTTGCAGTAGAGCTGGCCTTTGCCGCTTTTTATCCCGATGCAATCATCTATATTTGGGGAATTATCCCCCTGCGGGCTCCGGTAATGGTTTTGGGTTTTACCGCCCTGGAATTGTTCTTTTCCTTTACCGGCATACAACAGGGAGTAGCCCATTTAACCCATCTCTTTGGTTTTGCCGCAGGCTGGCTCTACTTTCTTGTCCGTTTCAGGATTAACCCCTGGCGGGCCTTTCGTGGCAGGCACTAAGCGGCTAAAGCTTTATTATCGCTTTGTAAAACTCCGCACATGACCGATATTCTAAATAATGATCCGCCTTTTTTTCTATAACTTACGATTTCTGCTCCTTTTGACGGCCGCGGCGCTCATGCCCCTTACCCTGTCTGCCCAGGAAGTGCTCCGGGGAGAAGTAAAGGTAGAACTGGAGCAGGTCCGGGGCTTTTTGGTGGAAGAAACACCGCACCTAAGTGCCGAACAAGGCCGGGCCAGGGCCCTGGAAGAAGCGGCCAATTACTTTGGGGCGATGATCTATGGCTGGTCCTTCCATTATGAGGTGGGGGAACGGGCCCGGAATATCGAAGAAAAACTGGAATTAACCCCCCTGGGAACAGTTCCCGCAGACGATCCCCGGCTGGAACCTACAAACCTAGAGATAAAGGACTTTAACCTCTACCTTTGGGCCGATTACCGCCCCGCCGATACCCAGCGGCAGCGGCTGGCCAAGTGGAAGGCTGGTTCTAACCGTAGCGCCCAGGGTTACGGACAAAGTCCGCTGGAAAACAAGTATGCCGCCCTGGAAGATGCCGCTAGGGCCGCCCTCCGGGCCATGCTCCGGGGCGGTGAACGGAATAGGCCCAAGGAAGTTACCGGATATATCAGCCTGGCGGCCTTTCCCCGGTATTGGCTTGACAAGGGCCAATGGATGGCCCATGGCCGGTTTTTGGTGGAAATTCAGGAAATTATACCTTTTGCGGCCTATTGATTTACTTGCTGGACAAGGAATCTTGTTTGTTCTATTATATGTACTAGGTAAAAGTATGCCATGAGGCCTTTTTATACTTTCTTGCCGGGAACAGTTTTGTGTTTTGCACTGTGGCTGGTGTTTTCGGGCTGCGCAAAAGACGGTTTATCGCCGGGTAACGCAGGACAAATAGAGTTCCTCAATTCCGGTCAACAGTTTCCTGTTTATACTTCCTACACAGATATACCAGGCGTAACCCAGGATGAAATTAAGACCATAGAAGCGTTTCGTGCCTCGGGCCGGAGTTTTGTCTATGGCATGCCCCTTTCAGCGGAATGTTTTGAAGACGAAGACGGTATGGGTGGTTATGTGGTTCTGTTTTGCCAGTGGTTAAACGAACTGTTTGGCCTTGAATTTACTCCCGCTATTTATGATTTGCAGGATCTGTCCAAAAAGCTTGAATCCGGTGAGGTTGATTTTACCGGAGAGTTTACCGCGGACCTGGAAGAATTTAACGGCTACTTTATGACCAGCCCCATAGCAAAACGTCCTATTACCAGTACCCGGCTTATCAATAGCCCGGAACCGGCTGCAATTTCAACACGCCGCCTTCCCCGGATAGGCTTCCTTACAAAAACTATCCAAGCCATGGTAGAACCAATACTGCCCTACGATATTGAACCGGTCCATGTTACTTCTTCGGAGGAAGCCTACCAGATGATCAGGGCCCGGGAGCTGGACGCTTTTGTTGAAGACGGTTATGAAGGGGAAGCGGCTGTTTACCATGATCTGGCGGTGGCGGACTTGCTGCCCCCTGTTTATAGTTCTATTATCATGGCAGCCCGGAAAGCGGAACTGGCAGCCATAATTTCGGTGGTTCAAAAATACCTGGATCAAAAGGCTTTTTATCATCTGGTACAACTCTACAACCAGGGACACCAGCAATACCTGGCGTATCGTTTTCATTCATCCCTTACACCGGAAGAATTGGCCTATGTAAAGGACCATGATGGCCGCAGGGGGAATATCCCCATACCGGTTATCATGGAAAAAGCCAACTATCCTGTGGCGTTTTACAATACAACAGAAAATGCCTGGCAGGGTCTGGCCATGGATGTACTTAAAGAAATTGAGGCGATTAGCGGCTTTCGTTTTGAAGTGATCAGTGACAAAGACGATACCTGGGTAAATAATCTAACCCAGCTTGAAAGCGGTGAAGCTTCAATAATATCGGAACTTGTTCCAACCAATGAACGGGTTGGCCGTTTTATCTGGGCGTTAACGCCCTTTGCCAGCGATAACTTTGCACTGCTTTCAAAAGAGGAACTGCCCGATCTGAGCGTAAACGAAATTTCGTATGCCAAAGTGGGGCTGGTAACCGGCGCTGCCTATACTGATAAATTCCATTTGTGGTTTCCCAGCCATCTTAATACGGTAGAATACCCGGGAGTAGCAGAAGCTCTGGCGGCTCTTAAAGAGGGCAAAATTGATCTTGTTATGGGTACCCGGAATATGCTTCTGGCGCTGACCAATTACATGGAAGAACCGGGGTTCAAGACCAACATAATCTTTTACCGGACAGCCGACTCTTACTTTGGTTTTAACAAGGACGAAAAAATCCTCTGTTCGGTTATGGATAAGGCCCAGGTTCTGGTTAATACTACCTTGCTGGAAAACCGCTGGCTTAACAGGGTCTTTGACTACCGGAGCAAGATTGTCCGTGCCAGGCAGCCTTACCTTATAGGTTTTTCTGTGTTAATGGGAATTGTAATTTTCCTCCTTATTGTGCTTTTGCAAAAGTACAAAGAATCGGGTCATGCGCTGGAAATTATGGTCCGGCGGAGAACGATTGAACTTGAAGACCGGAACAAGGAACTGGAAAATCAAAAAAACGCCGTTCATGCCGCTTACAAAGTCAAGAACCGGTTTCTGGCGAACATGAGCCACGAGATACGGACCCCCCTTAATGCCATAATTGGTCTTTCCCAGGCAGAAATGGAAAAGGCCCAGATGGAATCCAGGGATAATCTTGCTTCCATTAATCATTCCGGTTCTGCCCTGCTTAGTGTGATTAACGATCTTCTGGATATTTCCAACATTGAATCGGGAGAAATGGAACTGCGGCCCACAGACTATTCCCTCCCGGCCCTGATTAACAGCGCCATGACGGCGGCCAAACTCCGAATTGACCATAAACAAATCAGCCTGCGCCTTGAACTGGATGAAAATTTGCCGGTAAAACTTCACGGCGACAAACAGCGGATTGTTCAGATACTGAATAACCTTTTGAGTAATGCCATCAAATTTACCCAGAAGGGATCGATTATTCTTCGTGTTGGGTTTGATGTGGTAAAAAGTAAGCTCGATGAATTGATCCTGATTTTTGAAGTTTACGATACCGGCATTGGGGTTAAAAACGAAGATATTGAAAGAATATTTACTGATTACGGCCAGACAAATACAGAGAGCAGCCGTTCCACCGGCGGACTTGGCATGGGGCTGGTCATTACCAAAAAACTAACGGAACTTATGGGCGGCAGTATCGGCGTTGTAAGCGAATACGGCAGGGGAAGCGTTTTTACCGCCCGGCTGCGTCAGGGCATTGCGGATAAAACGGCTATGGGCGAAAAGACAGCGGAACAGCTGCGGCACTTTACCTGGAAGGAAGTACAGGGGAAAAAGCCCTGCCTTTCCTATGCACGGGTGCTGGTGGTAGACGATGTTCCCACCAATCATGCGGTTGCCAGGGGAATTATGAGGCCCTACCGGATGGCCGTGGATGCTGTTATTTCCGGTCAGGAAGCAATCAACATTATTGCAGAAGAAGCGGTCCACTACGATGCGGTTTTTATGGATCACATGATGCCCGGCATGGACGGCATGGAAGCGACAAAACGCATCCGCAATTTGGGAACCGAATATGCCAGGACTATACCAATCATGCGGTTGCCAGGGGAATTATGAGGCCCTACCGGATGGCCGTGGATGCTGTTATTTCCGGTCAGGAAGCAATCAACATTATTGCAGAAGAAGCGGTCCACTACGATGCGGTTTTTATGGATCACATGATGCCCGGCATGGACGGCATGGAAGCGACAAAACGCATCCGCAATTTGGGAACCGAATATGCCAGGACTATACCAATCATTGCCCTTACTGCCAATGCTCTGCCGGAAAACGAAGAACTCTTTCTTAAAAACGGTTTTAACGCTTTTATGGCCAAACCTATTGATGTCAATATACTAAACCAGGTGTTGATCAACTGGGTTCGGGATGAAGAAAAAGAAAAACACCTAACGGCAGCTGTTCTGGAAGATGAAGAACATCCCCAAACCGGTATCTTAACCAACTTTACCATTGAAGGGGTGGATTTGGCCGCCGGGGCCGCCCAGTTTGGCGGCGAAGCAAGTTACCTGGAAATAGTTAAGGTCTTTGTCCACGACACTCCCAAACTGCTTAAAAATATTCAGACCTGCCTGGATGGATTCCGCATTATGCCTGCGGCAGCGGCGGCGGCCCTGGAGGATTTGAAAAATTATACTATCACGGTTCATGGTATTAAGGGTTCCTGTTATGGAATCTGTGCCGCCGCAGTGGGAGATTTGGCAAAAGAACTGGAAGTAGCGGCCAAAGCCCAGGACCTGGGAAAGGTGATGAATTTGAACAACCGTTTTGTTCAAACGGCAGGACAATTGGTGGAAGAACTAAAAATTCTTTTCCCCAAAAAAGAAAACAAGCCAAAACTGGAAAAAAAATCTCCCGATCCGCAGCTGCTTCAAAAACTTTTGGATGCCGCCCGTTCTTTTAATATCAACACAATGTTTACCGTACTGGATGAACTTGAGCTTTACCGCTATGAACAAAACGGGAAACTTATTCAGCAGCTCCGGGAAGCGGCGGATAATTATGAATATACCGATGTTATCGGCCTTCTTGGTTCCGGCGAAGCTGAAAACGAAGCTAGAGAAAACAACGCAGGTTAGTTCAGTGTAATTATGGGGGCCCTTTTGAACAGACATCGTTTATTCCTTACCGGTATTTTGTGCAGCCTGTGGATTGTTTTGCCGGGGCTTTATGCCCAAAATCTGCCGCAGCCCCAGGGTTTTATCAACGATTTTGCCGGTGTTATAGAGCGTGCCGATGTGGAGAAACTTGAAACCCTTGCGGCGGCGCTTCAACAAAAAACCGGCGCTGAACTTGGAGTAGCGGTGGTGCGGAGTTTTACTCCCTATGGAACCATAGAAGACTACGCCCTGGATCTTTTTAATGCCTGGGGTATAGGAAAAAAGGGAAAGGACGAAGGGGTACTGCTTGTTTTGGCAGTGGAAGAACGGAAAGTTAAGATTGAAGTTGGTTACGGACTAGAAGGGGCCATTCCCGATTCCGCTGCCGGAAGAATTCTTGATGCCGCGGTTCTGCCTGAATTCCGGAACAACAATTTTTCCCAGGGTCTTGTTAAGGGCGCACAGGCACTGGCGGCATTGATTGCCAAAGAAAAAGGCCTGGAAAGCGGCGACCTTAATCTTCCCGCCGAGGCCGCCGCCGCTTCTGAACCTGCCAGTGCATTTATCGCCATGCTCCCCTTTTTGATCTTTGCTGTTTTCTTTGTACTAGTTTTTTTCCTTTCTCAAAAGAACGGACGAGGCGGGCGGGGCGGCGGTTTTGGATCCGGACCCACTATGCGCGGTGGAGGTTTCAGCGGTGGCGGCTTTAGCGGCGGCCGTGGAGGCGGATTTAGCGGCGGCGGCAGATCCGGCGGCGGCGGAGCTTCCCGGGGTTTTTAGCTTTTAGATAAGTGAGCTGGTTCCAACTGGCTCAAGAGGAGAAAAAATGAAGGTTCTTAAAAAAATGTGCTTCCTGCTGGCGCTTACCGCAGTTATGCTGGCCCTAAACGGATGTTTTGTGGTTACCAACGAACTTATTGCTTTGGATGAAGAGATCAATACCACCTGGTCCGAGATAGATAACCAGCTCCAGCGCCGCAGCGATTTGATCCCCAACTTTGTAAATACCGTTAAGGGTTATGCGGCCCACGAAGAAAAGGTCTTTACCGACATTGCCGATGCCCGGTCCCGGCTGGCGGGAGCTCAAACCGTGGAGGAAAAAGCAGAGGGCTACAATTCCATGCAATCCGCACTGTCCCGTCTGCTTGTGGTGGTAGAACAATACCCCGACCTTAAAGCCAGCGCCAATTTTATAGCGCTGCAGGATGAACTTGCCGGTACCGAAAACCGTCTGGCGGTGGCCCGTAAACGCTACAATGACAGCGTGCGGATCTTTAATACCAAGATACGATCCTTTCCCGGTTCCCTCTTTGCCGGTAACCTGGGTTTTAGTCCCCGGTCTTACTTTGAGATAGACGGGAGCGCCCGGCAGCTTCCCCAGGTTAGCTTTGAATAACGGCGCTTTTGGTAATGAGTGCCGAGACCACAGAAGAAGATAACAAGGGCGATACGGATTAAATCATTTCCCGAATGCTGCCCGTTTTCTACCTACCCCAAATGTTTTGCAGCATTTCTCCAATGCGGGTGCCAAGGTCCCGTTTTAAAAAAGCGTATTCTCCGCTGTAGGACGGTTCGTCTCGTATATAAAAAGGCAGCAGTCCAGCGAAGATGTGAATGGAACTTATGTTAGATTTGCAGATATCCAACATGACCTTTTGACGAAGTTCCTCAAGGCTATAGTGTTGGCCGGATCGATGGAACGTTATGCGACTCAACAGCTTGTTCGTTTCTTCGAGGTGTCTGGCAAACAGGAAAATGAGATGATCCATAGTTTTGCAGTTTCGGTTCTGGATTTGATCCGGATTGTAATAGAAACGGCTATGATCAATGCTATTCAGAACATAAGCAGCCCAATTTATTAAGAGGGTGGACGGGGGGACAAAATGCATATTTTTGACTATGTGTTCCCTTTCCTTATAAGGATAGTAGTAAGATTGTAACAGTCTAAACGCGGCCTTTTTCAAAAGAGAATTTTCACAAAACTCTGTATCCGTAATAGTGAGTTCTAGTCCTCCGTAGTCCGGGAGTAACCAAGAGTGCGGTATCTTTTTTTGCATAGAATAGTTGGCAAGCGCGATGGTCATCTTCATATTAGGCAGGGCGGTTGTTAAAAAATCATTCATAGTATCCTCCATATTCTCTTATAAATAAAATTCCCTGGATTTTTTTTGCCGTAACCGGGGTATTTTTCATATTTTTCGTGTTTTTCGTGTTTTTCGTGCGAAAAAAAGAAAAAATCTTATTAAAGGATCTTAAGAGCTAAGGAGGAATATCATGAAAAATAACCGCAGGATTCTGTTTGTTTTTCAGCTTTGGCTGCTTTTTGGTTTTATGGGCATTCTCCACGCCCAAACGGGTAATTTAACTGAAAAATATACCACGCTTGGACGTTCTTTTGATTGGCATGGGGTTATTAAAGTGGAATCCAGGGCCTCTGAATTTGCGGAAAAAATCCAACATAACGATATGTCCTGGTTAAGCCTGGTGGATTTCTGCCTCTGGTCCTCCAGTCTTGGTTGCCCGGAAGCGGAGCCGGCAAAACACGTTTATTATCGTAACCTTATTATTAAAAGTATTATTGAAATTAAAGAGGTTTCGTCCGGAATGGACAACGAAGCACTTGGCGCTTATATTCTTACCTACATTTATGAACGGTTTCTTAGGGAGTACGATGAAAATCAGTCCAGACTGGATGTTGCACTTACCAAGGGTACTTACAATTGTATATCCAGCGCTATTCTGTATATGCTTCTTGCCGGGGCTGTAGGCCTGGATGTCCAAGGAGGGCATACGATAAGCCATGGGTACATTATTCTAAAAACAGAGGCGGGAATAATTGACGTAGAGACCACCAATAAAAAGGGCTTTTACCCTACCCATATCAGCCAGGAGAGTCTGTACAAGCCTTTTAAAGAATATAAAGCCTGGGAAATAATAAGTCCTTTGGCCATGACTTTCAATATTTTTTGCAATCGCATAGGGGAACTGGAGAAAAAAAATAAATTCGAAGACGCTTTGTATTTAATAGCAAATTGGGCTGCCGCCGCTGCGGGTCAAAAGTCACTTTATTATTCCGACCCGGGGGAATTATTCCTGAACCGCTTGCTTATTTTGAGCGATGCCCTGGTGGATAGCGGAAAAGAAGCGGAAGCCCTGGAACTGCTGGAATATACGGCATTTTTGTACCGGGACAATGAACAATGGCGGCATAGCGTAGGGTTTATTATTGATAATGACCTGGTCAGGAGGATCAATGCTCATAACGAAACCAGAGAAACGGCAGATGATATGCTTGCAATTCTTGATAAGGCTTTTGCCAGCTCTTTTCTGGATTCTAAACGGGTAGAGGCGCTAAAAAAAACAATAATACGCAATGTTTTCATAACCATTCTTGAGGAAGAAGGTTCAGCCGCGGCTGCGGCCTATATCAGCAGCATGTTTAGGCGCTATGGTAACATTACCATTTTGGAGGAAATTTACGCGGAATTTGTAAAATGATACTTCTGGTTATGGAAAAAATCAGTCAGGGGGACATAATGGATAGTGAATTTGAATGTCTGGCAGATAAACGTTTGGCCCCAAAGAACAGGGCTTTTTCCGGAAAAATTTTGGTTTGGGGCAATATGACGAGAAAAAAACTGTTTTTTGAGTATAGGTTTGACAAGGAAAGAATGGTAACTAATGTAATTGTTACTATACTGGTTAAGGGAAAAGAATACGATTATCCGTGTTATTTTCTCGATTGTAATAACCCTGTCAAAAGCAGCGAAAGTATCTCGCCGAAATTCGATATAACATTACCTATACAGGTGATAAGGATAAGTCCCCAGGTTACATAGATATGTAGACAATAATGTAGAAAAGGGGTTGACTTTTTTGAGATAGTAGTTAACTATTTGTGAAAGGAATGGATATGTGCAATACGGTGTATGGACCTGGTGGTCCAGTTTCAAAAACGCTAACCCTTGGTGCTTATTTTTTTGGGGTTGAATTTGATCTTGATATAGATGATTCTTCCTTTGATATTATTGATGACAGTATACCAATTTCAGTTGACCATATTGACCATAACGGAAATACCCATACTGGTCAAATATACCGGCTGTTTATTAATAAAATGGTTGATTCCACTCATCGTAATTACTGGGGTCTATTCCCGAAAGATCTATGTTTAGGAACCAATACAATGCCAGCTAAGGAATATACTGATTTTTTGGCTTATAGTAATAGGCAGCATAAGGAAAGAAAGGCTTTTGATGTGTTTGATTATTTTTTGAAAAAAAAGGAAAGGGCTATGAAAGAAAGCAGGGACTTCAAATCGCGTGTGCTTTCTTTAGAAGAACAATATATTCCTGACATAGTTAAAATGTTTTTTGATAAAATAAAAACCAATGAATACCAAATCTGTAAATTTAGTATCGGCAAAAAAACAATCAATTGGGATTTTTCTGAGATTATCGCGCATAAGCGCCGCAGCGATAAGCGCCTCTGCGATATATATGATGCCTTTGGTTTTTTTTGTATCAGATTATTGCGCCTGTCTGTGCTTGGTAAAGAAGCCGATGATTTTCTGAATTCTCCCGAAAAACATGGCCCAGAGGTGTTTCCCAAGGTAACATTGGAGGCGCATCTTAAAGAAAACAAAGAGGCGGCTCTTTGGTATGTTAAGGAGGCTGCTGAATTTATTATATATACAAAAAATACATCGGACCCTAATAATCTTAGGATCAATGTACCCACAATGAATGATTATAATGACACCTATTATTGCTATTTTAAAGCCCGGTACGAGAAATTATATCCAATGTCAAAAAATAATCTAATAAGTGATGGGGAAAAATATTCCGATATGGCAAGGGCATTCTTTTATATAACATTGAAAGCGCTGCAACTCAAGGAAAAAATGATCAGCGAAATAAAAATGGAAAAAATAACCAACGAAATACAAGAAATAAAAAACAATATCTGTAACGATTACCGGATATTCTATTTAAAAAGCCTTGATTATATCCTTGAGGGGCATACCGCTTTTTTTGATGGAAATACTATTAACTTAATACATATATTTATGATGTTTCATATAAAAATAGGATGGGCCCGCAAGAAGGAAGATTATTATCTGCAACATCCTAAGCAATATATTGATATTTCGCTTTACGGTCTAGACACTTACAAAAAATTAAAAAAGTATCAATATACTATTTATTTAAAGATGGAGGAAAAGAAAATTGTAAGCCCCAATGAAATACTTTCCAGCGATAAATATGACAAGTATCTTTCTGAAACAGAAAAAAAAAATCTAAACAAGCTTAGGAAGAAAAAAGCAATCTATGGGGAAAAAGCGAATGATGAAATTGCGGATGAAAAAACACCGGATCAGCATTCAGTACTTGAATCGTCTGAATTAGCTAAAGCTATCAAAGAATGTGTTATTAACGGTTTTGAAGAAAAGGATACCGATAAAATCTATGCTAATTATATTGCGTGTATGAATACAATTCCCCCGGAAAAATTTGTCTCTTTATTGCTTGATTTTATAGAGAAAGGAAAAGGATATGGAAAATTCAGAAAAAGCGGCAAATCAAATATTCTTTTTGATGCGTATCCATGGAGCGAGAGTGATAGTCCGGAAGATAAATTTAACCATTTGGAAGGAAAGATTAAACTATTAGTGAAAAAAAACAAAAAATTGGTTGATTACTTTTCAAATATTCTTTTTGATGCGTATTCAGGGAGCGAGAGTAATAGTCCAGAAGATAAATTTAACCAGGAAGGGAAAACTAAACTATTAATAAATAAAAAAAAATAAAAAATTGGTTGATTACTTTATTAAGTAAGGTATAACGGAGAAAACAATGGACATTGAAACTTTGGCCGAATATTGGAAAATTGAACCTGGGGCTATTGAGGCTCATTACTCGAAAAATAGTACTATCACGGGCGTAATGGAAGATACCTTTTGGGTTGAAAACGACGATAACGAACGCCTTCTACTCGCAGCATTGAAAATAATTTTTTGTGAACCGCCCGTCGGCATATCCTCCGGTGTAAAAGCTTATTTTTCCCAAATGAAAAATAAACCCGACGATATCTTTATCCATAAGCATAAGTTGGATATTTTAACCGCCTGGAGGTATTCCCTGCTGTTTCGTACTAATCTGGCGAATCTGCGTAGTTTTGTACTGCAAGAAATTAAAAAGAATACGCGTAGGAATGACACGGCCGCTGAAATAACTCCGGTAATTATGGTTAATCGGAAGTCTGAAACAATAGCGGCCAAAGGCACAGTGGACAGTGACGAAGCAAGAAGTTATAAAATTCCACCACATGAGGAAATGGGGATACGCGGCGGTACGCTGGTAATCAAAAAAACACAATTTGAGTTTGTTTTTGACGATTATGCCGAGCGAATACCCATCTATACTGTTTATTATAAGTATACAAAAGATGATGTTGAACAGGCGGTAAAACTGGACTATGTGGAAGATAATCCGGATACGGATCCCGATTTTTCGGAACAGGTTATTTCCTCTTCAAATGAACATTTAGAGATAGATTTTGATAGGGATTTTATGATTACCAAAATTGAAATTACGGAAACCCGGACAGTCTAAAAGGAATTGTAAGTGTGGATAAAAAAATATTTGTTCCTATACGGAAAGGCGAGGGTCCATATCATCTCTATGAGATAAAATTTACCACCAGTACATTATATAAAACATGGAGAATACAAGGTAATTCTGATTACCCGAATATTGATTACTCGGAAATACGTACTATATTGTCTAATTTACAAAAGGGTTATTTTTCAACCAGGATGTACTCAAAGGACTTAACAAGGGGCTCTTTTAATATAATACCCCAAAATAACGCCCCTAAAATTGAAAAACTAACAAAAGACACCGTTTCCATAACCCTTGGCCTCTTTCTTGCCGCTTTTAAAGAAATATATTCCAGGCAATTAAAAGATACCTGGGATGCTATTGTTGTTACGGGAGATTTAGGATTTGAGGATGTATTGGATTCGAATTTAAAAGTTAAAGCAGTAACAGAGATAGATGGAAAAAAAGAAGCCTTTGATACGCTCCGGGCGAAAAGAAAGTTGTTTTTGTGTATCCCCGAGGAAAAAGTTGACGAAGAAACCGGCGATAATTATGAAATAAAGGTTTTTACACCCGATTTTCACCATGCTGTTCTAAACCAGATTATTAATTTTATTTTTAAACCAGTTTCCAGAAAAATCGACGTGATTGAATACAAAAACAAAATACAAAAAACCCTGTTGAAAAAATTTGAAGCCGATTGCCACAAATTGACTTCTGAATATCTGGAAACCGATGAGTATTTGGAAATACGGGAAGAAATATCGGTAACCGGCGGTAATTATTATCTGTATGGTGAAGGAAAAAGAGGAAAAAGCGCCTGTGCCGCAGAATTGGCCCGTTATCTTGTTAGGACAAAAAAGATTTTTGCCCCAATTTGGATAACTATAGAAAATAACCGTATTACTAAAAACTATAATTCTTCCAGGAAATATCTTTTGTCTGAACTTTATGACTATTTACGTTCTCTAAAGCTTTGCGCGGACCCGCCGGATATAAAAAATGAACAAGATGAGGTGAACACTGTTTTATCAAAAAATGTTTATCTTATTGTTCTGGATAATCTTGAATTACCGGAGGTTGTTCTTGATACTTTTCTACAGGCGGTTAATGCTGTTTTTGAAGGAACAAAGGCCTATTTGTTGATTACCAGCAGGACAAATTTTCCTCGTTCCGACAAGATCAGCGATTCTCATTTTAAATCAAAGAACGTACCTAAATTTAGCCTATATGATGCAAAGCATTTTTTTATTTCCATGAATGAAGGGAATGATTATGCGAGAAAGATAGTGGAAGCGGAAAAGGATGTGTGTAATAATTTTTTTAAGATGCTTTATAACTGGTTTGGGATATTCCCCGGATTAATTATCGAGACAGGCTCTTTATTTCGTTACAATTCTATGGAAGAGGTGGTTGGTATTTTTCAAGAAAACAAATTTCTTGATGATAAAAAGCTGAGGGCCATTACTATAAACATATATAAAGGAGTGTTTGACAATTTAAGTGATGATGCAAAACGGTTATTGTTATTTCTTTTGAAGTTTACTTGCAATATGGAAGAGACCTTAGGAGGCTTAAACAGCGCATTAAAAAACCACCCTGTCAAATTTAACAGTAAACTGGAAGATATATTACATGAATTAGACTATTCTTTGTTTGTATATAAACTGGACAATAATAACCGTTATAAAATAAAACCAGTTGCTTATTTTGTATTGCTCCATGAATTCTCGTTTTCTGGAGATAGAATAAAATTACTGTCTTATTTGGCAGGAGATAGCGGGAGGCCGCCTTTCTTCGGCGCCGATGCAGAAGGAATAGTAGTACTGTCTTATTTGGCAAGAGTACCCCCTGATTTTCCTCCAATATTTCAAGTATATGATCCGCAAAAGTACTTTCTTTTACAAAGAGCGGTTCTCAGTGATTGGCGCAAACTAAAATCTGTCCCAGAAGAGCTAAAAACCGCAGAATTGTGCCTTGACGCTGTTGACTTGAACGGGGACGCTCTGCAATATGTCCCAGAAGAGCTAAAAACCGCAGAATTGTGCCTTGACGCTGTTCGCGGGAGCGGGAGCGGGAACGCTCTGCGATATGTCCCAGAAGAGCTAAAAACCGCAGAATTGTGCCTTGTCGCTCTTCGCTGGAGCGGGGACGCTCTGCGATATGTCCCCGAAGAGCTAAAAACCGCAGAATTGTGCTTTGTCGCTGTTCACTGCGGGAACGCTCTGCGATATGTCCCAGAAGAGCTAAAAACCGCAGAATTGTGCCTTGGCGCTCTTCGCTGCGGGAACGCTCTGCGATATGTCCCAGAAAAGCTAAAAACCGCAGAATTGTGCCTTGACGCTGTTCTCCGGAACGGGAACGCTCTGCGATATGTCCCAGAAGAGCTAAAAACCGCAGAATTGTGCCTTGACGCTGTTCTCCGGAACGGGAACGCTCTGCGATATGTCCCAGAAGAGCTAAAAACCGCAGAATTGTGCCTTGTCGCTGTTCACCGGAACGGGGACACTCTGCGATATGTCCCAGAAGAGCTAAAGACAACGAAATTTTACCTTGACGCTGTTCACCGGAACGGGGACGCTCTGCGATATGTCCCAGAAGAGCTAAAAACCGCAGAATTGTGCCTTGTCGCTGTTCACCGGAACGGGAACGCTCTGCGATATGTCCCAGAAGAGCTAAAGACAACGAAATTTTACCTTGACGCTGTTCACCGGAACGGGGACACTCTGCGATATGTCCCTGCGAAATTTATAACCGAGGCGCTTTGTCGTACAGCGATTCAGAAAAACCCTCGGATTATAAAATATGTGCCGGAACAATTCAAGAATGAAAAAATCTGTTATACCGCTTTTTATCATGATTTAATTCATCATCACTCTCCCATGTGCCCGGGTGAGGAGGTACATCCATGGGAGTTTATTTTTCAATATTTTCCTAAAACTATTAAGACCTTTGAGTTTTATCTTAAGGCATATTTTGATGCACTAGATATGCAAGATATACCGCTCTTATGCGAAATTGTTATGGAATCTCAAAATTATGAACTTTGTCTTGCTTTAGTTCTTTCAAATCCACGTGTATTACCGATGATCCCTGAACATTTACAGACCCCCGCAATTTGCCTTACAGCGGTTAAAAACTTCAACGGAGACCCTTATTACATCTACCCGAGGCGCGAAAATGTCATAAAAAGAATAAAAAATTTAAAATTTACCACTTTATCAAACAATATATCTTTTCTGTATAAATATCCGAAAATTTGTCTTGCGGCAGTTAAAACGAAATCAAATTGGGCAAAGTTCCTCATATTAAAGTTTATTCCGGAAGAGCTAAAAACCCCAAAATTCTGTCTTGAGGCAGTTTTAACACATGGCCTGGCTCTTAAATATGTACCAAAAAAAATTGCAAATAAAGACTTGTATCTCTGTGCAGTTTTGGAAAATGGTTTAGCACTTAAATATATTCCCTCTAAATTTAGAACAAAGGAATTATGCCTCACGGCTGTAAAAAACCAGCCAGCGTCGTTAAAATATGTGCCAAAACAGTATAAATCCAAGGAATTATATCTTGCCGCTGCCAAAAACGCTCCGTGGAACTACAAATATATTCCAAAACAGTATAGAAATAATGCCGTTTTGGATTCAAACAAAATACAATATTCTGATTGGGATACAGCGGTTCGGGTTGATGGTTTGTTATTAAGATATGTGCCTTATCATTTAAGAACACCAGAGCTTTGCCTTGCGTCCATAAAATGTAATGGTAAAGCATTTGCATTTGTACCGGGAAAAATCAAGACAAAAGAATTTTGTCTTTCTGTTGTCCAATAGAGCATTCCAAACTGTATACTTTTGTATACACCAAAAAACTGAAAAATCCGCCTGTTTTTTCCAAAAAAATCTACGTTTTTTTATTTTCTTTAAAGAAAGGGGGATTACAGATTCCCTCATTTTTGGAGGTACATCATGAAGAAAATGCATTCTTCTAAAACCGCCGAAGAGTATTTTGCTAGCGGCCTTGCATACCATAACCAAGCCGATTTTCAAAATGCCTGCCATGATTACAGCAAAGTTATTGAACTTAATCCTTGGTATGCTGAAGCCTATAATAATCTGTGCTGCCTATATTATGATCAAAGGCAGTTCGACAAGGCCCTGGAGTATTTAAATAAAGCAATAGAAATCAGTCCATTTTTCTCCGATTATTATTATAATCGGGGAAATGTTTACCGTCACAAAGGCTATGAAAGCAATGAAAAAAAATCAACCGATATGTACTTCTGTAAAGCATTGGCAGATTACAGGGAATCACTACGGCTTAAGCCTAATCAATCTTTTATATTGAATATCATGGGCGATATGTATATCAGGACTGAAGAGTTTGATCTGGCCTATCATTATTACGATAAAATGATACCTGTTCTTTATCCTGGCGAAGATACAAAAAACCTTGTACTTTTTGTAGATAAAAACAACTTAGACGCCGGGATAGACTTTACCGCCAAACTTATTGGTTCAGGTTTTTATCTTAGAACCGCGGGAAATCCGGAACAGGGAGCCTTTATTAAACCTGAAAATCGTACCGATCGGACGGTGCTCTTTTTTAACAAGCTTCATATCGGAAAGACAATCCGCCGGCATCTTAAAACATACTCAGACAGGTATGAGCTTCGTATTAACAGGGATATTAATCCGGTAATTAACCGTTGCATAGAAAAATACGGCAACGGAATGCTTACCCATGCACTTTGCCATTATTTCAATGCCCTGGGAAATACCAATTCGCCGGTTCAGCCGGTCTCTTTCCAGCTGCTCAGGGACCAGGTGGTGGTAGCCGGTGACATAGGGGTACTCCATGGCGGGATCTATACCAGTTATTCAGGTTACCATGATGAACCTTCAGCAGGTACCGCACAGATAATCCTGACAGCCCGGTATCTTGAAAAGAATGGGCTTGCCTTTATGGATTTTGGCCCCCTGGCAGGCTGTAATTACAAACTTCAGCTTGGCGGTAAAGTATTTGATTTTAGAGAATTCAGGAGCCTGTATTTCAATGTCAACAATAATAAAGGAGCAATTTATGAAAACACAAGGAACAATTAAATCGGAAAAATATTTTATCGACACAGAAAATATCGATCAACGTGTCAATACAAAAGTTCTTGATCAGCTCTTTCCGGAGGATGCAGCCATCATCATGCTAGGTACCCACGACGATGACATACCTATCCATGCAGGTTGTACTGCCCGGTTTTTATCTTATCACAGAAATACCTATAATATAGTAACTCTCTTTGATGCATTAGGAGTATTCAAAGATTATTGCAGCTCTTATATGTCGGAGACCAGGAATCTTGATATTAATCAATATAACGAACGCCAAATTGAGACTTTTATGTGCGCAATCAGATTTAATGAGTTTGTAAAATGGGTTATGGAAATTCCATTTAAAGGCTATATTCACCTGGCGATGGAATGGAGGGCAAAAAAACTTGCATATAAATCAACCGGTACGTATCAGTATGTTGATGCATTTTCTTCAATATTCAATCCGCCCAAAACAAAAGACAAAAACAAGATTAAGCAAACGGTAAAAGAATATTTGAAAAATAAAACAATTTGGTTTTTGCAGGACCCAAATGCTCTGCACCCGCAGCACAGTACTGCTTCTACCTTGTTTATTTCAGCTATTAAGAAATTTGCTCCGGATACAAGCATCTTTCTGTACAGCTCAAGGACAGAAAAACTCAGACCCGAACAGGAAGAAGATGATCTCATACTCTACTTTTCTGATGAAGCGGTTAATCAAAATGCGGATGCTATTAATCGCTGTTTTGTATCCCAGAACGCCCGGCATTACGATCCGCTGTACTATGGTAAGACGGCAAAAGAACTTGCCCGGTTTAATTATGAAAGAAATCCCTTGACCGCCAGTGACAGGTACCACTATGCCGAAAGTTTCAGGATCCTAAAGACCCGGGGAGTCAATTAAATGAATTTTAACACCGCTTTTAAAAAACTATCATTATCCCAACAGTTAGATGTCGTATATCTTATGGCTACCCTAACTGGTGCTTTCCTGCAGGGTTCTTTTCCCAAAAAGAGTTTATCCATAGGCCCCCATGCCTTTAGGGTCATTCATGGAGAAGCCCGATCTAAAAGGAGGGACCGTGATCTGTTAATCAAAGAAGGAATTCTAAACGAAAAGGATCCAAGATTTGCCACAATCCCGCATAATAACCCCGTATATTGCGGAATTATTCATAAACGTCTTTTTAAGAAGTTCAAAGGAGCGCGCCTAAGTACAATTATCAATGTGGGCAACTCAAGTCCCAAGGCAATTTTAATTCCCCTGACCCTTAAGGGGAAGAACGGCAAAGGGACAGTATTACCGACAATCCCGAATGTAAGTCCCCTGGGGAATAAACATTTTGTTTTTTTTGCCCTTCCGGAACGGTTAAATGGTGAACGGGTATTACGCAAACAGGTACATCATTCAGATACGGTATACTGGATCTCTGATTTTTTGACCCAACTTAATGATCCTGATTATAATGGCTTCTTTAATCCAATAAACAGCGGGAATAGCGAAGACCTGCTTCATGTTCAATATCTGAAAGAGCAATTCCCCTTTTTTGATATGATTTCCGAACAAAATGTGAAGGACGATCTTACCTTTATTGATAAAAGCCATTGGCCCTTTGAAGGCTGGCTCTTACGTTATCCTGCGAATACTCCGCATAAAGAATTGTATCTTGAAAAATTGAATAAAAAAATTGAAGAGTATATTAACAAAGGGAATAATTACAACCTCCTTTTTCATTCTACCGGAGATTATCATGAATTGTATCTTGCCTATCGGGGGGAAAACCCGGTTAAACTGAAGGTTAACAATACCTTGGTAAATATTGCCGGGTATGAAGTCGCCGGTAATATTATACTGGAGGATAAAGAACTCTATGATAACATCCGGGAGCTAAGCTGGTATTATGAATAGTCAGGGTCTATGAGCTTCGGTAAGCGGTTAGTCCCACTCTTCTATCGGCGGATAGCGGTATTTATCGGTCAACTTTAAACATTCATAGAATTCGGCTTCTCCGCAGCCCCCGTATTCCCCCGAGGGACTATAGGTGGCATATTCCGGGAAAGGCCGGGGCGGCATGGTATCAAACGCTATGCAGATCTTTTTGCCATCGGGTTTGGGAACCAGGGCAATCGGAAAACGATTCCCATGCTTGCCAAATTCAGTCCCCTCGGGAAATTCCGGGTTTTCATAATCCTTGATAATACTCAGGGCCGTCTCCCAAAACTGCTTAACTTTTTCTTTGTTTCCGTACCAAGAATATGGATTTCTCATGTTAACCTTCCTAGGGTAAGTATACCACCCAGTATGAATATTTTGAATAAGTTTAACAACCCTGTAATCCCAAGTTCATATAATTGTATTCGACTCATCAATTATTAACTGGTGCTTCCCAAACTTCGCTAACTTTGTTATTCTAACCTTATGAGCGATCTACAAGCGGTGGTAAAAAACCTCCACCCTCTGGAAGTTAAAATAATTCTCCATTACCAAAAAGGGGACGAACTTACCATTGATAAGGTGGAGGCGGACCTTTCCTTAAAAGGCGGTAACGGAAACCAGGCCCTGTCCTGGCTGGCCGGAAAGGGTATTGTCGAGGAGCTGCGCCGCGAACAGGCGGTGTTTTATGAATTGACGGAACTGGGCCGGGAATGGAAAACAAAGGGAAGCCCGGAAGAACGGATTATAGAGCTGGTGCGGGTTAAAGCCGCCGGGGGTACTTCCACGGACCTTCGCCTGCCGGATATTGCAGCAAACCTTGGACTGGATAACAAAGATATAGGCAGTGCCTTTGGGGCTCTTTCCAAACTTGGTCTACTTGCCATGGATGGGGAAAAAAAGGTGATCCTGACCCTTGAGGGGACCAACCTAAAAGACGGCCGCCCTGCCGCCGGGCCTGCGGCGGAACACTTGGCGCTAATCCGGGGACTTCTGGAAAAGGCCGTTATTGCAGAAAAAAAAGTTGATGCCCTTAATGCTCAAGTGGACGCTGCCGTTTTCGATGCCGCCTATCTGGCCGAAGCGGACTTAAGCCCGGCGGAAAAAACCGCCATAACGGGTATTGCCAAAAAACGGGGCGCCGCCGCCGCGCCCTTCCGCCAGGTTGAGCGGGAAACGGTGGTGTTCGGTTTTACCGGCGCAGATAAAACCGGCGCACATAACGGCGCTGCGGCGGACAATGGCAGCGACCGGGATGCCCTGGCGGCGGCCCTTACTGCGGCAGGCATTACCGGAGAAGAAGCCGGCGCCCTTACTGCAGAAATGCTTGCCGCCGGAAGCTGGAAAGGCAGACAGTTCCGGTCCTACAATGTAAAGGTGCCTCCCACCCGGCTTATCCCCGGGCGGACCAACCCCTATGCACAATTTTTGGAAGATGTAAAAGATAAACTTGCCTCTTTAGGTTTTGAAGAATTTGACGGCCCGCTGGTAGAAACGGAATTCTGGAATTCCGATGCCCTCTTTATGCCCCAGTTCCATTCCGCCCGGGACATCCACGATGTGTACCGGATATCCGGTAAAGGCGGCGAAAAGACGGGCGCAGGTGATGCCCCGGCTTTTGCCAAAACTATCGAAGAACCCTGGCTTTCCAATGTAGCCGCCGCCCACGAAAATGGCGGAAAAACCGGAAGCCGCGGCTGGAGTTATAACTTTGACAGGGAATTTACCCGGCGGCTTATCCTTCGCAGTCAGGGGACGGTGCTATCTGCCAAAACCCTGCCAAAGGCAAAAATACCCGGCAAGTACTTTGGCATAGTCCGCTGTTTCCGCTACGATAAAGTAGACGCTACCCACCTGCCGGACTTTTACCAGACCGAAGGCATCGTATTGGGCGAAGATGTAAATCTTAAAACACTTCTGGGAATGCTGGAAATGTTCGCCATGGAAGTGGCCGGTGCAAAAGAAGTAAAGTACGTTCCCGGTTATTTCCCCTTTACCGAACCTTCTGTGGAAGTGCATATCAAACATCCGGTGTTGGGCTGGTTTGAGCTGGGCGGTTCGGGCATTTTCCGGCCCGAGGTAACCGAAAGCCTGGGCATCCATGTACCGGTAGCAGCCTGGGGAATCGGTATTGACCGCATGGCCCTTATGGCCCTGGGTCTTAACGACCTGCGGGAATTGTTCAGTTATGATATTGAGAATGTCCGGCTTAGGCGTACCAAAGAAAGCGCATAATGCCTAACCGCAATTCCTCACGTAAAAATCTTACCGAAGGGAACGAATTCCTCACGTTAAAAATCTTACCATGTAGCCCGGAAATCCCTCTCAAGAGGGATGAGAACCTCGGTTCGGAGTATCCGCGATACGCA
>BNVB01000019.1 GCA_025997795.1 Spirochaetia bacterium
TTTTTAAGTATTACAACGATACGGAAAAACAGCCCCTGATACAAGAGATAACCCGCGAAGAGGAGGGCATAGCAATGGCGGCAGATGTAATCAGCGGATTTACCGCAGATGAAGTAGCCTTTTTCCACGAGATGAGTGTGGAAAAGTACGAACTGGACATGCGGGCCCACGCGCAGGAAGCCGAGGAGATCGGCGAAGCAAGGGGAGAAGCCAGGGTGCTGAATCTGCTCAAAAAGGCTGGTTATGACACCCAAGGGATAGAAGCGGCGCTGAAAAACAGCAACCCGACCATGCCTTGACTTTTTCCCTCCTAACAAGCTAAACTAGAGTATAAATTTATATTTTCGGGGGTTTTTTCTATGAAAGTTGCAATTAACGGTTTTGGCCGCATCGGCCGCCTGGTATTTCAGTCTCTGGTGGGCCAGAATTTGCTGGGAAAAGATAAAATCGATGTGGTAGCGGTAACGGATATCGTCACCGACGCTAAATATTTTGCTTATCAGCTTAAATATGACTCCACCCAGGGGCAGATGAAGGCCGATATCAAGACCAAAAAGAGCGCCGGTGCTGCCGAGGACGATATTTTGGTGGTCAACGGCCACGAAATTCAGTGTGTTATGGCCGAACGGGAGCTTAAAAACCTTCCCTGGGGTAAACTTGGGGTGGAATATGTAATCGAATCCACCGGCCTTTTTACCGACGACAAGGCCTTTGGCCACCTGGAAGCGGGAGCCAAAAAGGTTATCATTTCCGCCCCCGCCAAGGGCAAGGAAAAAAAGATTCCCACCTTTGTCATGGGGGTCAATAACGACAAATACGATCCGGCGAACGACCATGTTATTTCCAATGCCAGTTGTACCACCAACTGTCTTGCCCCCATTGTGTATGTACTTCTTAAGGAAGGTTTCGGCATCGAAACCGGCCTTATGACCACCATCCACTCCTATACGGCGACCCAAAAAACCGTAGACGGTCCTTCCAAAAAGGACTGGCGGGGCGGCCGGGCGGCGGCGGTCAATATCATTCCTTCCACCACCGGCGCTGCTAAAGCCGTAGGCGAAGTACTCCCCGAAACCAAGGGAAAACTTACCGGTATGAGCTTCCGGGTACCCACCCCTACCGGTTCGGTTGTTGACCTTACCTTCCGGACAACAAAAGACACTTCTATAGAAGAAATCAACGCTGCCTTCAAAAAGGCCGCCGATGGTTACCTCAAGGGAGTGCTCCAGTTCCAGGATGACGAAATTGTATCCATGGACATCGTTCACAATACCAATACCTCGATTTACGACAGCCTTGCCACCCTGCAGAACAACCTGCCCGGCGAAAAGCGCTTCTTCAAGGTAGTTTCCTGGTACGACAACGAATGGGGTTATTCCAACAAAGTGGTGGATCTCCTCAAGTACATCGACAGCAAAAAGTAGTAATTACACTGCCGACATAGAAGGCTCCGCCCTGTCCGGGCTGGGCCTTTTTTATTTTTTTATAGCGGCGATCCCGCCGCCTCTTATAAGGAGTAATAATAATGATCAAAACCATAAAATCCGTAGACCTTAAGGGCAAGCGGATCATCATGCGGGTAGATTTTAACGTCCCCATGAAAGACGGAGTGGTACAGGATGATACCCGTATTACTGCGGCGATTCCTTCTATTAACTACATTTTGGGGGAAGGGGTAAAATCCCTTACCTTGATGAGTCATCTGGGGGACCCTTCCAAGGATTCCAAAAAAGCCAAGGAAAAGGCCGAAAAAGACGGCAAGTCCTTTGACGAAGCCGCTTACATCAAGGGCAAACACCGCATGGCTCCGGTGGCGGCCTACCTGGAAAAAAAGCTGGGAAAACCCGTAATTTTTGCCGGGGAAGACGGCTGTTACGGCAAAAAGGCCTTTATTGAAAGCCAGAAAGACGGCGCGGTAATCATGCTGGAAAATACCCGGTTCCATAAAGAAGAAACCAGCAAGGAAGCGGACGAGCGGGATAAACTTGCCAAAGAACTGGCCTCCTATGGCGAGATTTTTGTAAACGATGCCTTTGGTACCGCCCACCGGGATCATGCTTCCACGGCATCCATCGCCAAATTTGTAAAACCTGCTGTGGCCGGGTTCCTTATGGAAAAAGAAGTTACCTATCTGGAGCCCATTGTTACCAGCCCCCAGAAACCCCTTGTGGCAATCATCGGCGGGGCCAAGGTTTCCAGCAAAATCGCCGTATTGGAAAACCTCCTCAAGAATGCCAGCGCCCTCGTAATCGGCGGCGGTATGGCCTACACCTTCCTCAAGGCCCAGGGCAGAAAAATCGGCAAGTCCCTGGTGGAAGATGATCAGCTTGATACTGCCAGAAACATTCTGGAAGCGGCCAAAAAAGCCGGAGTCGAGATCGTACTTCCCGTGGATCAGGTTGGGGCGGAAACCTTTGATGCTGCCGCAAAACCGGTACCCGTGGACAGCCAGGATCTGCCGGATAACCTTATGGGCCTGGACGTTGGTCCCAAGACCGTTGCCAAATATAAGGATGTTCTTGCCAAGGCCAAAACCATTGTATGGAACGGCCCCGTGGGGGTTTTTGAGTTTGAAGCTTTTGCCAAAGGAACCGAAGAAGTGGCAAAACTGACGGCGGAAGCCACCGGCCGGGGAACCATTACCGTGGTAGGCGGCGGCGACTCGGTGGCGGCGGTTAACAAATTTGGCCTGGCTGCGAAAATGAGCCATGTGTCTACCGGCGGCGGCGCTTCCCTGGAATTGCTGGAGGGTAAAAAACTGCCCGGCATCGAAGTGTGCCGGCAGCCATTTTAAAACCCGCAGAGATAAAGAAGATACGGCAGGGCCTTAAGGATTAACATGAAAATAAAACTGCGTTTGGGTATTATGGTTATCGTTATTCTGGCCCTGGCAGTATTGGTTGCTGCCGTGCTGCTGTTTTTTTCTTCCCGTATTGTGATGAACCAGGCCATTGAACAGGCCAGAGCAGTTGCCGAAGGCCGGGCTCTTGAAGTCAAGGGTTACTACGATGGTTACATGGAACGGCTTGGGAGCATAGCCCGTGTATTGGGTGGATATGCCGCCATTGACCCTGGCGAAAGACGGCAATTATTTGACACTACCCTGCGGAATCTGTTCAGGTCCGACAAACGTTATGTAAATCTGTATATGGTTTGGAATCCCGATGTATTGGACCGGGATGCTCTTCACATCGGGGAACAGGGAGCCAGCCCCACCGGGCAGTTTATCCCCCGGTACAGCAGGGAAGTGGGTTGGGAGCGAAAACTGCCCTGCCCGGATTTTGAGCATATTCTTTCTGTTGTTACCGCCACAGGTGCGCCGTATCTTTCCGATATTGAGCCCCGGACGATTAACAAATGGAACACCTTTTCCTTTGACATGGTAGTTCCGGTAAGCGATTCCAACGGAAACGTTGTGGCGGCGGTGGGGGCGACTATTGGTATTTACCAGCTCCAGCCTATTTTGGAAGCCCAGATTAGGAGCCGGAAAGAAATCGTTGCAATGGCGGTGTACAACAACGCGGGTCTGGTTATTGCTTCGTATGTGCCGAAACAGGTGGGCAAAAATATCCGCGAAGCCGATGCGGCTCTTTTTGAAAATAACCTTGATACAGTGGCCAGGGCGGTAGAGTCAGGCAGCGCCGGAAATCTTCAATTTAGTGAATATTCCGCAGTGCTGGGATCCCAGCTGGAAATAGTGTTTAGTTCCTTTACCATAAGCGGCATGAAGGCCCCCTGGACGGTCATGGCGGGAACCGCCGAAGATATCATCCTGGAGGATATGCAGCGCTTAAGAATTATTACCGCCATTATTGCCGCAGTTTTTGCGTTAGTTTCGGGGGTACTGGTTTATGTTATGGCCCAAGGTATCTCAAAGCCCATTGAAAGGGTAGCCCATACCTTAAAGGATATTTCCGAAGGGGAAGGAGATCTAACAAGGGAAATTACTATTAGGTCCCAGGACGAAGTGGGGGATCTGTCCCATTATTTTAACCTGACTCTGCAAAAAATACGGAACCTGGTGATCACCATAAAACAGCAGGCCGATACGCTTTCTCTAACGGGGAATGGCTTAGCCTCTAATATGAACGAAACCGCCTCGGCGGTAAATGAAATTGCTGCCAACATCCAGAGCATCAAGGGCCAGGTGATAAACCAGAGCAGCGGCGTTACGGCAACCAACGCCGCTATGGAACAGATTACGACGAATATCGGCGAACTCAATACCTATGTGGAAGATCAGGCAGACAGCGTGGCCCAGTCGTCTTCCGCCATAGAAGAAATGCTGGCCAATATCCAGTCCGTTACGGCGACCCTGGTAAAAAACGCCGGTAATGTCCAGGAACTGGCGGAATCTTCCGAAGTGGGCCGGGCGGGACTGCAGAATGTTGCCGCCGACATCCGGGAAATAGCCCGGGAATCCGAAGGGCTTTTGGAAATTAACGCGGTGATGGAAAACATCGCAAGCCAGACTAATTTATTGTCAATGAACGCCGCCATCGAAGCGGCCCATGCAGGGGAAGCAGGCAAGGGCTTTGCCGTAGTATCCGGCGAGATCCGCAAACTTGCCGAGACATCGGCGGCACAGTCCAAGACTATCTCCGCGGTACTTAAAAAGATAAAAGAATCCATTGATAAAATTACCCGTTCCACTAACGAAGTACTGGATAAATTCGAGGCTATCAGCGGTGAGGTGCAAACCGTATCAAACCAGGAAGAATCCATCAGAAATGCCATGGAAGAACAGGGAACCGGCAGCCGGCAAATCCTGGAAGCCCTAAGCCGTCTCAATAGCATAACCCAGCTCGTTAAGGACAGTTCTGCCAAAATGCTGGAAGGCAGCAAAGAGGTTATCCAGGAAGGAAAAAACCTGGAAACGATTACCCTGGAAATTACCAGCGGGATGAATGAAATGTCCGCCGGGGCGAATCATATCAACACGGCGGTTGACCAGGTACATACCATTACCGGCAAAAACCGGGAAAATATTGATACCCTGGTTACCGCGGTCTCCCGTTTCAAGGTATAGAGGTATAATGATGATAAGCAAAAAAATAATCAGACCGTTGTGCTGTGCGTTGTGTTGTGTACTGCTAACACTTTCTTTTGCGGCCTGTAAAAAGCAGCCGGAAAAAACAGAAGTGCGGGTTTTAAATTATTATGACACAACCGCCGCCAGCGCGGCAGAAGAACTTACCGTCGTTTGGGAGGCTTTTGAAAAGGCTCATCCTGATATCAAAATTATCCGGGAGGATCTTTTTAACGATCCCTTCCATGACGCAGTGGCGGCCTATGCGGCGGCGGACAATCTTCCCGAAGTATTGTATGCATGGCCTTCTGGCAGGTCAACCACGCTGCACACCCAGCACTTGCTTAAAGACTTGGGTCCCCTGGTGTTTATGGACGGTCTTGATTCCCTGTATTCCGCCATGTCCCTGGACCCCGAGGATCAGGCTTCGGGGTTTCTGGGAATACTTCCCCGTGCTATTACCGCTACTAATGCATTCTTTATCAATCTGGAAGTATTGAATGCCTGCGGCCTCCAGCCCGCCGCAAGTTATGATGAGCTTAAAGCCCAGGTTCCCGTGCTCCGGGCCAACGGTTATGACACCGTGCTTATGGCAAACGTGGACACCTGGGTCATGCAGTCATGCCTGTTCTCGCTGGTGGCCGGACGTTTCTGCGGCGAAGGCTGGGAAGGGGATATTCTTTCGGGGGCCAAAAAGTTTACCGACGAGGAATTTGTCGCTGCCCTGGAATTTATCAGGGCCATGTATGACGATGGCGTACTTTCGGAGGACACCCTGTCCACAGGCTACGGCGATGTGGTTGGTCAGTTTGCCGGTAACAAGGGTGCGTACTATATTGACGGCGACTGGCGGGTAGCGGCCTTTGTAACCGACAAGTCCTCGGGTAAGGCCGCAATTCCTCCTGACAAACAGCGGAATATCCGCATCACCGTATTCCCCGATATTCCCGGCGCACGTTTCAACAAATCCGATTCGGTAGTGCTGGGAACCGGCTGGGGCATGAATGCTTCCATTCCCGCGGGTTCTGCAAAAGAAAAAGCTGCCTGGGAGCTGATCAAGTGGCTTAGCGGCAGGGAAGTTCAGTCATGGCTGCTTGAAACAGGCGGCATCGCCACTCCCACCCGCACCGACATTGACGTAAGCAGCCTCAAGCTGGAGCCCATGCAGGCAGCGGTAGGAAACCTGGGCAAGGAATACAACCGCTCCACCGTGGTTATTGACGGCGCTTTTGATGAGCTGATCTATACTCCAATTAACAACGGCCTCCAAAACCTTGGAAAAGGAACCCAGACGCCCCGCCAGGTAGCCGCCGCTGCCCAGGCCGCACTGGATGCCTGGAAGGAAAGTGCAGAGAACTAAAGCGCGCGGAGAACTAAAGCTCCGCAATTCCTTGTCAATGTGCCGGAAACAGTTTACACTATAACAATGTTGAAATTAATCGTTTATTAAGGAGAGATAACCTATGAGCAGACCATACTACATAGCGGGAAACTGGAAGATGCACAAAACCCGGGCAGAGGCGGCGGAGCTGGCCAAGGCCTTGGTTTCCCAGCTTAAAGACGGGAAACACAAATACCTGGCGGCCCCAAGTTTTACCCTTATCGAAACAGTGGCCGCCATTGTCAAGGGAACCAATATCAGGCTGGGAGCCCAGGACTGTGCCCCGGAAACAGAAGGCGCCCATACCGGCGAAGTGTCGGTGCTTCAACTTAAAGACCTGGGGGTCCAGACCATTATCCTGGGTCACAGCGAACGGCGGCATATCTACAAAGAAGACGATGCCCTTATCAACAAAAAGGTAAAGCTTGCCCTCCAGCACGGCTTTGAAGTAATTCTGTGTGTGGGCGAACTGCTGGAAGAACGGGAAGCCGGTAAGGCCGAAGCAGTCTGCGAAACCCAAACCGTCAAGGGCCTTGAAGGAGTGGCCGCCAAAGACCTGGACCGGGTGGTTATTGCCTATGAGCCGGTCTGGGCCATTGGAACCGGTAAAACCGCCACCCCGGAAGATGCCGACGCCATTCACGCCTTTATACGCAAGGTGGTGGGTAAACTCTATGGTCAGGAAGAGGCGGACAAGATTCTTATCCAATACGGCGGATCGGTAAAACCCGACAATGCCGCCCAGCTTATGGCAAAAGAAAATATTGATGGCGCGCTGGTGGGCGGTGCTGCCCTTAAGGCAGATTCCTTTGTGCCCATAGCGAAATTCGCATAAGGGCTACAGTGTTGTTCTAATCTGCCGCTAAAAGGCAGATTAGAAACACAGACCCGTGTTGTTTCGCGCTTATCAAAAAGGGGGGTCTGGTGGCGGCGGCGGCCAAAAAACAAAGGCGTAAAAACCTGGCGGTAATTTTATTTTCCATGGCTGCCGTGGTGGTAATGATTATCACCATCTACACCAGCTTTCTCATCAATTCATTTTCTTCCGTTTTTAGTGATAGCATTGAGGAACGGCTTCTTGCCACCGTCCGTTCCGCTGTGTGGATAGCCGCTCCTGCAGAACTATCCCGGCTCCGTACCGCAGAAGACATGAAAACACCGCTCTATTCAGAACTAAAGATGCGGCTTATCAAATTTGCCGCCGAAAACAATATCCAGTTTGTTTACTTTTATGCGCTTAATAAAGACGGAACAGTTCAACCCATTGCAGATAACGATCTTACCGAAGAAGCCTATACCCTGGAAAGCAGCCCCCTTGTTATGGAAGAGGCGTTAAAACTTGCCGTTGATAAACGGACTGCGGTAACCACCTTGCTGGGAACCTACTCCGAAGGTTATGAGGGTCTGCTTTCCGCCTATGCTCCGGTAATAGATTCCCTTGGGCTTGTGACGGGAGTTGTGGGGGTGGATATAAGCGATGAACAGCTTATATCCATACGGAACAGGTTAGGGTGGTTTTCGGTGCTGCTCTTTGCAGCCATGACGGTTACCATTTTGATCGGCATAGGCAGTTTTTTTGGTTACCGGAAAAACGAAGATATCCTTTCCGGCAGGCTTACCCAGCAGGAACTGATGTCATCCCTGGCGGGCAGTTTTATCTCTGACAAGGATACGGCGGCGCTGATAAACGACACCCTCCGGATAACCGGAGAATTTCTTGCCGTCCACCGGATGGTGGTGGGCGTACCCGGAACAGATTCCTGGGTTGCCGAACCGGCTTATTTTTGGTGCCAGGACAGCGGCATTTTTGCCATGCCCGAAACCATCGGTCTTAACGCCCTTTTAAAAGCTTCGTTTCCCCCGGACAAAACCGGCGGCGATATTCTTTTTTGCAATGATGTGGAAACAAATGAAAAATACTTTTTTATGAAAGCCGCCGGAGTTACTGCTTTTATGTGGTCTCCCCTCTATGTGGATGGTACCTTCTGGGCAATACTTGGCGTTGAATACCTTGCCGGCCCCCGGCTTTGGAACGAAAGCGACCGGCAGCTTGTCAGCACCGTGGCCGCCGTTATTGCCGGGGCCGCCGCCCGGAACCGCCGGGAAAAAGAGCGGGATGCCGCCCGGGAAGCAGCGGAAAAAGCCAGTCAGGCAAAAAGCGATTTTCTGGCCAATATGAGCCACGAAATGCGTACTCCCATGAATGCCATCATCGGCATGACTGCCATTGCCAAAACATCCGGAGATCTGGAAAAAAAAGATTACTGCCTTAAAAAGGTTGAAGATGCGTCAACCCATCTTTTGGGGGTTATTAACGATATTCTGGATATGTCAAAAATTGAGGCAAACAAATTTGAACTTTCTCCGGTGGAATTTGTGTTTGAAAAAATGCTCCAGAAGGTGGTAAACGTTTCCAGTTTCCGGGTGGACGAAAAAAAGCAAAAATTTAATGTTTATATCGACAAAGATATTCCCCCGATCTTGATTGGTGATGATCAGCGCCTTGCCCAGGTAATTGCCAACCTTATTTCCAACGCCATTAAATTCACCCCCGAAGAGGGTTTTATCCAGCTGGATGCCCGGCTCCTTGAAGAATTCTCCAACCGCTGTATACTCAAAATCAGCGTAAGCGATTCGGGCATTGGCATTACCAGTGAACAAAAACAAAGGCTCTTTACTTCTTTTGAGCAGGCCGATTCCGGCACATCCCGGAAATTCGGCGGCACCGGCCTGGGGCTGGCTATTTCCAAACGTATTGTAGAAATGATGGGGGGCCGCATCTGGGCAGATTCGGTTCCCGGCAAAGGGGCTGTCTTTGCCTTTACCGTAACGGTAGAGCGGGGAAAAGACCAAAAACAGAACCTGCTTAACGGGGGAGTAAACTGGAGCAGCATCCGTATCCTGGCGGTGGACGACGATCCGGATACCCTTATTTACTTTAAGGAAATGGCGGAATGGTTTGGTCTTAACTGTACCACTGCGGCATCCGGCGAAGAAGCACTGGAGCTTATCAATGACAACCCCTTTGACATTTACTTTGTGGACTGGAAAATGCCCGGCATGAACGGTATGGAACTGACCCGGCGAATCCGGGCCTTTCCTCCGCCGGAGCGGCTGGGAATTAAACCGGTGGTTATCATGATTTCCGGCACAGAATGGACCTTTATCGAAGACGAGGCCCGGTCGGCGGGGGTGGAAAGATTTGTCCCCAAGCCGCTGTTTCCCTCTGCCATTGCCGATTGCATCAACCGATGCTTGGGCCGGGAAAATAATTCTGAGGGAATAGAGCAGGCCAAAAAGACCGACAATTTTGCCGGCCGCCATATCATCCTGGCAGAAGATGTTGAGATAAACCGGGAAATTGTTCTTTCCCTCCTGGAACCCACCGGCCTAAGCATTGACTGCGCCGTCAACGGAAAAGAAGCAGCAGCCCTTTTTACCGCCAATCCGGAAAAATACGATATGATTTTTATGGATGTCCAAATGCCCGAAATGGACGGTTATGAAGCAACCCGCCTCATCCGGACCTTTGAAGCAGAGCATACATCGCAATTATTGGAAGCCCGCCAGGGCATTCCAATAATTGCAATGACCGCCAATGTATTCCGGGAGGATGTGGAAAAATGTCTTGAGGCCGGCATGAACGGTCATGTGGGAAAACCACTGGAAATGGAAGATGTTTTGACCCAGCTGCGAAGCTGCCTGCCAACGGTATAGTCCGTCATCCGTCCGTCCGTTGTCTGGACACACTGCCCGCCTATTCATTATAATAAACCAGCATTTCAATAAGGAGGAATGTATGAAAATGTTAAGACACTGCGGAGCGGCGCTGTTGGTGTGCTGTGCTTTTGCGGCGCTGTTTCTGGGTTGTACCAAACAGAAGACCGCAGAAGATACGGTCACTATCGGGGCTGTTTTTCCCCTTTCCGGCCAGGTAGCCTTTTATGGCACCGAGTCCCGGGATGGCGCGCTTTTGGCCATTGATGAGATCAATGCCGCCGGAGGGCTTTTGGGAAAAAAACTTACCCTGCTTGCCGAAGATGACGAAGGGGACGGAGCCAAAGCCCTTTCCGCCTTTACCAAACTGACAACCAGAGACAAGGTTAGTTTTATTCTGGGATCCAGTACATCCGGCGCTACCATGGCTATGACCCAGCAGGCCCAGCAGAATAAGGTAATTCTTATTTCTCCCTCGGCCACCAATGTGGATGTGACCAAACCCGGAGATTTCATTTTCCGGGCCTGTTTTATCGATCCTTTCCAGGGTATTGTGGGCGCCGACTTTGCCTATGAAACCCTTAACGCCCGCCGGGCGGCGGTACTCTACGATGCCGGGGCGGACTACAATACCGGTCTGGCGGATGAATTCAAAAAAGAATTCCTTAAGATTGGCGGACAGGTTGTGGCCGATGAAGCCTACCAGACCAATGACAAGGACTTTAACGCCCAGATTACCCGGATTAAGGCCGCTAATCCCGATGTGGTGTACCTGCCCAACTACTACAACGACGTAGCGCTCCAGGCAAACCAACTGCGGGATCAGGGAGTGGGAATTCCGCTTATCGGCGGAGACGGCTGGGATGGTCTTGTTGATAATACCGGAGACGAGGCCCTTAACGGTTTCTGGTCCGCCGGTTTTGCTGCGGATACCACCGATCCCAAAGGCCAGACCTTTGTCAGCGCCTACCGGGCAAAGTTCAACAAAAGCGCTTCCCAGTTTGCCGCTTTGGGTTACGACACGATGATGCTCGTAGCCGATGGCATCAAGGCTGCCGGCAGTTTTGACACTGCGGCGGTTAAGGATGCCATGGCCAAGCTTTCCGGCGCTTATGTAACCGGCAATATCCGTTTTGATGCAGACCGCAACCCCATCAAGGGAGCGGCAATCCTGGAGATTGTCAGGGATACCAGCGGTAAGCTGGTCAATTCCTACAAGACCACGGTAAATCCCAAGTAAGATAATTTCGCATGATATGGAACAGCGTTCCATATCATGCGTTACGTGAGTTACAAATGTTTATACAACAGCTAATAAACGGCGTTTCCCTGGGTTCCATTTATGCCCTTATCGCTTTGGGTTATACCATGGTGTACGGCATTGTATTGCTTATCAACTTTGCCCATGGAGATATCCTTATGGTGGGGGCCTATGCTGCCTTCTTTGTGTTAGGCGCCATCGGGACGGGCCCGCTGGGAATGGCCGCAGCGTTTATCGTTTCCATGATTGTCTGCGCCGGGTTTGGCATCAGTATCGAACGCCTGGCTTACCGGCCGCTGCGTTCCGCACCCCGGCTTAATTCGCTTATTACCGCCATAGCGGTAAGCCTTATCCTGGAAAACGGCGCACGGGTATTACCCTTTATTGGTCCTAATCCCCGGCAGTTTCCCCGGCCCGAAATGTCCGCCCTGGAATTTTCCGGCCTTTTTGTTTCCAAGATTCAAATCATTGTGATCATTTTTTCGGCGTTCCTGATGCTGGCGCTGAATTACATTATAACGTATACCAAACGGGGTAAGGCCATGCGGGCCGTGTCGTTTGATATGCAGGCCGCAAGCCTTATGGGAATTCCGGTAAACGGGATTATCGCCTTTACCTTTGCATTGGGTTCGGTATTGGCCGCCGCAGGCGGTGTTCTCTATTCCCTGGCCTATCCTCAGGTAAACCCCCTTATGGGGATGATGCCGGGCCTTAAAGCCTTTGTTGCCGCAGTGCTTGGAGGCATCGGTTCCGTTCCCGGAGCCATGTTGGGAGGTTTTATCCTGGGTATCGCAGAGACCCTTACCAAGGGGTATATTTCCAGCCAGTATAGCGATGCCATTTCGTTTTCAATTCTTATCATTGTATTGATAATTAAACCCACAGGAATTCTGGGACGATCCATGAGGGTAAAAGTATGACCAGGAGTCCCCCCTTTCCGTTTCGGAGTACCGCTATTCTTACCGTTGTGGGAATTTTGGCGGTATTCATCCCCTTTGGCCTGGTAAAAGCGGGTATCCTGGATCTCTACACCGCCCGGATTATTGCCATGGGAGGCATCAACGCAATCATGGCCATGTCGGTAAATATGATCGTCGGCGTTACCGGCCAGCTTTCTTTGGGACAGGCGGGCTTTCTGGCCATTGGCGCCTATTCGTGCATTTATTTTACCCTTGATCTGGGACTGCCTCTTCCCCTTGCCGCAGCCATGGCGGTGCTGCTTACCACCGGCGCAGGTTTCCTGATTGGTTTTCCGGTACTTAAGCTTTCCGGGGATTATCTTGCCATCGTAACCCTGGGTTTTGGCGAAATTATTCGGGTGGTATTTATCAACCTTAAAGCCCTTACCGGAGGACCCAATGGCAGGCAGTTTACCACCGCCCTGGCCCTTGACAATGAACTGGCCCTCTTAACAGTAACATCGGTGCTGGTACTTACCCTGGCGCTGCTGCAGAATTTTCTCCGTTCCAGTTATGGCCGGGCAATCATGGCCTGCCGGGAAGACGAAATTGCCGCCAACTCCTCGGGGATCAATATTTTCCGTTATAAGATGACGGGTTTTGTTCTTGCCGCATTTATTGCCGGTATTGGCGGAGCGCTTTTTGCCATGGTCAATGGTTTTGTTAAACCAGACATTGCCCAGTTTCTCCGGTCCATCGACTTTCTTATCTATGTCGTTTTGGGCGGCATGGGTTCCATGACCGGTTCGATCATTGCATCCTATGTGCTTACCTACCTCCAGGAATTTTTGCGGATCCTACAAGACTACCGGCTCTTAATCTATCCGCTCTTTCTTATTTTGATCATGCTCTTTAGGCCCAAGGGGCTTCTGGGAATGAAGGAACTTTCTTTTGTAGGTTTTGTAGACAAAGTTATAAATCTGCTTAAGAGGAGAAAAAGCCATGGCTGATGTTCTCCTAAAAGTAACGGATCTTTCTATTGTATTTGGCGGCCTTAAGGCGGTAAGCGGATTTTCCTGTGAACTTTCTATGGGAGAACTGGTGGGGCTTATCGGTCCCAACGGGGCAGGAAAAACAACGGTGTTTAATATGCTCTCCGGTGTGTATACTCCCACTTCGGGGGAAATTGATTACTGGGACCGTAAAGGGCGGGTCCACAAGGTGGGAACCAAGGGACCCGCCTCGCTAAACCAGATCGGTATTGCCCGGACGTTTCAAAATATCCGGCTCTTTGGCAATATGACCGTGGAGGGCAATGCCCGCATTGCCCTCCATTCCCGGCGGGTAGAAACACCGCTGGATGTCCTTTTCCGCCTTAAACGTTTCCGCATCGACGAAGAACGGATGAAGTTAGAGGCCGAAGAAATTCTTTCGCTCTTTAAAATTGATAACAAAAAATATGAACTGGCCCGGAATCTTCCTTATGGGGAACAGCGCAAACTGGAAATTGCCCGGGCTTTGGCATCCAATCCGGTATTGCTTCTTTTGGACGAACCTGCGGCGGGAATGAACGGCCAGGAAACGGAAGATCTAATGAAACTTATCGCTTTTATCCGTAAAGAATTCCGCCTTTCGATCCTGTTGATTGAACACGATATGCGGCTTGTTATGGGGATCTGTGAACGGATCATGGTATTGGATTATGGCAGGATCATTGCTTCGGGAACGCCGGAAGAAATACAAAAAGATCCGGCGGTAATCAAAGCTTACCTGGGAGAGGATGCGGTATGATTCTTTCTGTTACGGATTTAACCGTTCACTATGGCGCCATCCAGGCATTACGGGGTATTTCGTTTGAAGTTGCCGAAGGGGAAATTATCACCCTTATCGGTTCCAACGGAGCGGGTAAATCCACCACCTTAAACGGTATTTCCAACATCATAAAAAAAACCGCCGGGGCTGTGGTCTTTAACGGCGAGAATATTTCCACCCTGATGCCGGACAAAATTACCGCCAGGGGCCTTGTTCAGGTTCCCGAAGGCCGGCGGATATTTGCCAACCTGAGTACCAGAGACAACCTGGAAATGGGCGCCTATACCCGCAGCGATCATGCCGGAATTAGAGAGGACATGGAAATGGTCTACGATCTTTTTCCCCGGCTCCGGGAACGTTCCCGCCAGATTGCCGGAACCCTTTCGGGGGGCGAACAGCAGATGCTGGCCATGGGGCGGGGCCTGATGGCAAACCCAAAACTGCTGCTTCTGGACGAACCTTCCATGGGCTTGGCGCCCATTCTGGTGGACGAAATTTTCGCCATCATCCGGCGGATCAACGAACAGGGGGCCGCCATATTGCTTGTGGAACAAAACGCATACAAAGCCCTGGGGGTCGCTTCCCGGGCGTATATTTTGGAAACCGGCCGGGTGGTAAAATCCGGTCCGGCAGCAGATCTGATGAAAGATGACGCGGTAAAAGCCGCATACCTTGGAGGCTGAATCAAAAACCCTTCGGGTTTTTGATTTTGGAGAATCCTTTAAGGATTCTCCATTTTATGGAAGGAGTAAGGAGTAAATCATGATTATTTCCCGTGTGATGACCAAAAATCCCATATATGTACATCCCGATACTTCGGTTACCGAAGTACGATCCCTCATGGACAGGGAAAAGGTCAGCCATTTGCCGGTGTTGGATAAAAGCAACAATGTGGTGGGTATTATTACCAGGGAAGATTTAATAAAGGCCAGCCCCTCCCAGGCAACAACCCTGGATATGTACGAAATAAGCTATCTTCTTACCAAAATGAAAGTGTTGGAAATTATGGTAAAAAAAGTTATTACCGTAGACGAAAACGAAGTGGTGGAAGAAGCGGCCAGGATCATGGCAGACAAAGGCATAGGCTGTCTTCCGGTTATGAAGGGAGCGCTCCTTACGGGCATTATTACCGATACGGATCTGTTCCATGTGTTTGTTAATGCCTTTGGCGCACGTCATACCGGGGTACGGCTTACCTTAAGCATGGGGGAACACCCCGGACAAATTGCCAAAATTACCGGGGCTGTGGCAGAGAAGGGGGGTAACATTGTTTCCCTGGTTACCGCCGAAGGGGACGATGTGGCCCACCGGCGGGCTAGCTTAAAGATAGAGGGCCTTTCCCGGTCCGAGGCAGAAACTATTATCAAAAGTTTTTCCGATGTTATCCTGGAAGATATCCGCGAATAATCTTACTCGGCATAGACGATTTCCACGCCGCTTTGCTGGAGCAGGGTTTCCCACTGGGGGCTTAGTTTCTGATCCGTAATAAGGATATTGATCTGGGAAAAGGGACAGATCTTGTAAAATGCCGGCCGGTCAAACTTTGTATGATCGCAGAGCAGTACTATTTCCTGGGAAACGGACATCATTTTCTTGCGGACCTCCGCCTCGGCATCGGAATAATCCATGGCGCCGTGGCTTATCCACATACCGGTACAAGAAAAAAACAGTTTGGCTCCCCAGTAGTTGGTTACATTGGTTTCCGCCTGGTTGCCCACCATGGAAAGAGAGGGTTTGCGGAGTTTTCCCGAAATGCCGTAAACATCCACATTTTCCTGCTGGGCAAGATCTGTCATGGCCCGGATTCCGTTGGTAATTACGGTAAGGTTTTTTTTGTCCGAAAGAAAATTGGTTAACTCTTTGGTGGTGGTGGAGGAATCCATAAAGATCGTATCCTGATCGGCAATAAACCGGGCGGCGGTTCCGGCGATTTTTTGTTTTGCCTCTTTTTGGGCTATTTCCCGGACCAAAAGGGGGATTTCTTCCGTAAGCCCCTCAATAAGCACCGCCCCTCCGTAGGTACGTTTGACCAGGCCCTGTTGTTCCAGTTTTTCCAGATCCCGGCGGATGCTGGCAGTACTGGTGGCAAAACGGCCGGAAAGATGGGTAATACTTACCGCTTTTTCCCGGTGCAGTATGTCCCGTATCGCATTCTGCCGCTCCAAAGTTAACATATTGTTCTCCTGATGCAACAGTATGATGTAAACTGTTGTTCAATTCAAGCATTTTATCGTATAGTTGTAACTGGTATGAACCACCTGGAAGCAGCCTTGGCCGCCGCCGCATCGGCAAGCGGTGTTACTGTCCACGACTATGCCGCCATTCCCGCCGCTGCCCTGGTTTTTTCACCGGAACTGTTTAAGATGTGTCAAACCAATGTTTGCGGCCATTATAATACCTCCTGGACCTGCCCGCCCGCATCGGGAACCCTGGAAGAACAACAGCAAAAAATAACTTCCTATAAAAACGTCTTTGTTTTTACCACAAAACATAATCTGGAAGATTCTTTTGACTATGAAGGAATGACCCTGGGAAGGGAACAACATACCCGGCTTACTCTGGTCTTTCGGGAACAGCTGGGGAATGATTTTCCCGTGTACGGCGCAGGAAGCTGCCCATTCTGTAAACCTCACTGTGTTTTTCCCAATCCCTGTCCGTTCCCGCTAAAAAAGATTTCTTCAATAGAGGCGGCGGGGATCAATGTAACCGAACTAAGTAAAGCCGCGGGGCTTAAGTACAACAACGGTCCCAATACGGTAACCTATTTTTCCATGGTACTCTGGTAAGCAAAATTTTACTGGTTTAGAGCAAAAAAACTAATGGAAATACCCGTTAGTAGGTGTATAATTCTTCTTATAGGAGTGACAAAATGGCAGATTTTTCTGAACAGTTTAGCGAAATTTCGGAACTTCTCCAAAGGGGAAAAGCAAAAGATATTGTGGTTTCGGTCCAGAAAACCCTGGATGGGGGCGCTCCTCCGGGAGAAATTCTTGAAAAAGCCCTGATGGCGGGAATGGACATCGTGGGAGGAAAATTCAAACGGAACGAGGTCTTTGTGCCGGAAGTTCTTATCGCCGCCCGGGCAATGAACAAGGCTACCGAAACCCTCAAGCCTTACCTTGCCAAGGAAGGAATAAATCCCGTTGGAAAAGCTATCATCTGTACCGTCAAGGGAGATCTCCACGATATTGGCAAAAATCTGGTAAAAATGATGATTGAAGGCAAGGGTATTGAAGTGGAAGACCTGGGGGTGGACTGCGATACCCAGAAGGTGGTGGATAAAGTAAAAGAAGGGGATGCTAAAGTACTCTGTCTTTCCGCGCTGCTTACCACTACCATGACTGCCCAGAAAGATGTTATTGACGCTCTTACGAGCGCCGGTGTCCGGGATAAGGTAAAGATCATGGTAGGGGGCGCACCGGTAACCCAGAGTTTTGCCGACGAAATCGGCGCTGATGCATATACCGTCGATGCTGCCTCCGCCGCGGAAGTTTGCAGGACTTTCTACGGGTAACCATGACATCTCTTGAACGGCTTAACGCCCGCCTAAACGGACAGCCGGTGGATAAAATCCCCAATATGAACATTGTCATGGCCATTGTTGCCAGAGAGGCGGGGGTGTCCTACCGGGAATATGTAAACGATTACCGTAAGCTTGTCGAGGGTAATCTTATCTGTCTGGAAAAATACGGCCTGGACAGCGTTTCCGTTATTTCCGATCCCATGCGGGAAACTTCCGCTTTTGGGGCGGAACTGGTCTTTCCCGAAAACGGCGTACCCTTCGCGGCAAAACCCCTCATAACCGATACCTTTGATCTGTCGGTACTTAAACGCTTCGATCCCGCAGAAAGTGAACGGACCGCAGATCGCCTTAAGGGTTGTGCAAAACTTCGGGAAAAGGTAGGTAAGGATTATCCGGTTATTGGCTGGGTAGAGGGATGTATCGCCGAAGCTGCGGATCTCCGGGGCCTTAACGAATTTTTGATGGACCTTGCAGTAGGCGAGGACTATCTGGAAGAATTGTTTTCCCTTATCCATGAACAGCAAAAACGGTTTGCCCTGGCCCAGCTTAACGCGGGGGCAGATTTTATTGGGGTTGGTAATGCCGCCGCTTCCCTTATCGGGCCGGAACGATACCGGGAATATGGCCTTCCCTGGGACAAGGCAATTATCGATTTTGTCCATGCTAAAGGAGGGCGGGTAAAACTCCATATCTGCGGCAATACCGGCCCGCTTTTGGAACTTCTTAAAGAAGCGGCCCCGGATATTCTGGACATTGACTGGATGGTGGATTTCCGCCGGGCGGCGGAACTCTTTGAAGGAAGCGCCACCGCTGTTTCGGGAAATATGGATCCGGTAGAAGTAATGATGCGGGGCACTCCCCAACTGGTGGAAGAACAGGTTCTGCGCTGTATTGAGGAAGGAACCGCTACTACCCTTATTGCCGGCGGCTGTGAAATCCCCGCCGCAGCGCCGGAAGAAAATTTACGGCTCATGGACCGCCTGCTGTACCGTTAAGCGGCGCTTTTACCGTTAAAAATACATATTTTCCGCAAAGGCTTCGGCAAAATCCGGATCAGAACCAAGATCTGCCACTTCGCTGTGGGCGGTAATTTCCCGGCACCGCGGTAGAAAAGCCGCTTCCCTTAAACACTGAACCGCCCCTTTCAAGCTTAAATTACCGCAGGCGGAACTACGGCCGGTGAATTCCGGCGGAAGCAGACCCGCGGTAACGGCATTTTTTGTATCAATAAAAAAGCCCAGGCCCCCGGCGATATAAACCGAACAATCGGCCGCCGCTGCCTCCGCTTTTCCGCAGAGTATTTTGATCCCCGAAAGAATAGCGCTCTTGGCAAGCTGGAACTGGCGTACATCCCTGCCGCTTATGGAGATTCCTTCCGCCAGGGGAAAGCCGGTTTCTTCGTATTCATCCGCCAGGGCGCCGGTTTCGTCAATGACAGCCATCTGTTTCATAAGCGCCAGGGCGTCGATCAGAGCCGCCCCGCATATACCCCGGGGCGGCAGAGTACCCAGCGTAGTATAGGTAACTTTTCCGTCCTTTAGCATTATCCGGTTAATAGCCCCGGGTTGGGCGCCCATGCCGCAGGAAATTTCTGCCCCCTCAAAACAGGGACCCGCGGCGGTGGAACAACAGAACAGCCGGTTTTTGTTTCCGGTTTTTTTCCTTAAAAGGGCCATTTCACCGTTGGTCCCTATATCCACCAGCAGGGAAGCATCTTCCCGGTTAAAGATATCCAAAGCTGCCAGTCCCGCAGTAATGTCGGCCCCCACAAAGGCGGAAATACCCGGCAGAAGTGTTACCTGTTTTACCGGGAGGGAAAGATCCAATCCGGTAAGATGCTGTTCTTCAAGAAATACCGGAGTAAAGGGAGCCGCTCCCATGCCGGAAGGATCGGTATTGGTAAAAAGATGCAACATAGTGGTATTCCCGGAGACAACGCAGTGTTCTATAGGTCCCCATGGGGTAAACCTTTCCAGTATGGTTTCTACCTGCTTGTTGATGGCAGAAAAAAGTTCCCCTGTTTTGCCTTTTCTGGCCGCATCGATACGGCTCATCACATCGGCACCAAAACTCCGCTGGGCGTTAAGGGCGGATACCGTTTCCAGGGTTTCTCCTGTATCCAGATCAATTAACTCCGCCGATACGGTGGTGGTACCAATGTCTATTCCCACTCCGGCCCGGTTTACTTTCCGGTTTGGCCGGATAGTTCTCCCCGCGGCATCCATCCCAAAATCTGCGGCATCCATTCCACTCCCCGCGGGCAGTTCAATGGTCATATCCGAAAGGGGAATTGCCTGACAGGCGGAAAAAAGACCGTTCTTTTCCGGCAGGGGTCCGTTAAAACGGCCTTCCAGGAGTTTTACCTTACATTTGCCGCAGATACCCCGCCCGCCGCAGGGAGCGGAAAGGATGAAACCGGAACGGGTCAGGGCGGCCAGAAGACTTTCGCCGGGCCGGGCTTCACAGAAAAGGCCATCCTGGCAGGTGATGTGAAAAAAAGAGGAACTATCCATGGAAGAAGTTTACCCCAAGGAGATTTTGATTTCCAGACAGGTATGATATGGTATAAGCATGGATGTAAAGGAAATCCTTGATTTTATTCAGCTTGAAAAATTTCTGGGGTATTTTTCGGCGGTAACCGGCCTTGATGCGGCCCTCTACGATACCGGCGGTGTTTCCCTGGCGGCAAACAGAAGGCCCGGCGCAATCTGTACGGCGGCGGCGGGTTGTGCCAGGTGCCGGGAACACCTTGCCCAGGGCGGGAGAAAATCCATGGAATTGGGGGAGCCCTACATCTATGCCTGCGGCTGCGGTTTGGTTATGTGTTCATCGCCGGTTATGTGTAACGAAGAACTTATTGGTTCCATAAGCTGCGGGCCCGCTATGTTGTGGGAAGCGGATGAACTTGCGGTGGAAGAAATTACCGGAAAAACCGCCGGTATGAATATTGAAATAACCGAATCGCTGTTTGCAGGAATACCCTCCTGTGACTGCATAAATATTACCGGCGCTGCCCAGCTTCTTTTTATTTTGGTTAACAGCCTTACCAAAGAACACAGTGTCTATCTACAGCAGCGGGAACGGATTAGCACACAACAGCGGGCCATAGCGGAACTTATTATTGAACGAAAAATTGCCGCCGCGGGGCTTCGGGAAATGGAAAAACGTACCATGGCCCTGGTGTATCCTGCGGAAAAAGAAAAGGAACTTATCGCTTTTGTACAGTCGGGAAATAAAAAAGAGGCCACCGCCCTGCTTAACGATCTTTTGAGTGTTATCTTTAGTTTGGCAGACGGTAACCTGGATACTATCCGGGTAAAACTATTTGAGCTTATTGCCTTCCTTTCCCGTTCTGCGGTAGACGCGGGCGCTCCGCTCCGGGAAGTTAATGCCATTACCAAAGCTTCCTTTGAAATCTGCGAAGATCATACCGGGTTTGAACAGCTTTGTTTTTTGACCACCCGGGCCATGGAAGGTTTTATTGAAACCGTATACCGTAACCGGGGACAGAAACAAACAAGTTTCCACATGACCCGGGCCATTGAATATATCAGGGAACACTATATGGAGGATCTGCCCCTGGGAACCGTAGCTTCTTCGGTATATGTAAGCGAGTATTATCTGTCCCATCTTTTTAGAAAAGAGATGAACCAGACCTTTTCCGATTATGTGTCCAAGGTACGGATTGACAAGGCCCGGGAATTCTTGCGAAATGATCCGACAGCCCAGATCCAGGAAGCGGCGGATAAAACAGGATTCAAGGACCCCAATTATTTTGCCAAAATATTCAAAAAAAGTACCGGTATAAGTCCCCGGGAATACCAGGCGTTTTTCAAATAGACAAGAAATTTCTTGTTTTGAGCAAATTTGTTAATGAATCACCCTTTGTTTCTTTATTATACTGATCACCATAGGTTTATCACCATGGTAAATGAAATGCCGGAAGGAGGCTTTTATGACTAAAAAACAGTTTTCCCGGACCGTTTATACGGATCCTAAGGATTTTGTGTTCGGCAGGGCTGAATATCCGGTAAAACTAAACAATGGAATGATCATCGGCGGGGGGACGGTGTATCCGGAAATCAACTTTACCCTGCCGCCCATGACTATAGACAAAACAACCATGCCCAAGGTAATTGAAAATTACCGGGAAATTATTGATGGTATCTGCAAACGGGCCATCGATCTGGAAGTACCCGGTTTTGTGGCGGAAATTGAAACCCTGCCGCCCATGACTTTTAACCCCCGCTGGGGAACCGAAGTATGTACAACCGTGGTGGACATTATCAAGGAATATGCGGCCAAACAGGGCCTTAAGGGGGCGGTACGGATTACCCCCAACGATATACGGGAAGGCTCCGAACTGGAGCATATGTGGCGCGGCCGTCATTGGGAATTAATTTTCCAGACCTTTGAATCCTGCGCCAGGGCCGGGGCGGATTTTCTTGCCATTGAATCCGTGGGGGGAAAGGAAGTCCACGATGATGCGATTATGTACGGGGATATAAAAAAATCCCTCTTTGCCCTGTCGGTCCTGGGCTGCCGGGATATGGAAAAACTGTGGACCAAAATTGTAACCGTTGCCGAAGAAACGGGAACCGTTCCTTCGGGAGATACCGCCTGTGCCTTTGGGAATACCGCCCTGGTCCTGGCCGATCGGGGTTATGTATCCAAGGTATTTGCCGCAGTGGTCCGGGTAATGACAGCTGTCCGCTCCCTGGTTGCCCTGGAAAACGGCGCCCGGGGACCCCACAAGGACTGCGGCTACGAGGGGGTATTTATCAAGGCTATCACGGGGACTCCCATTGCTACCGAAGGCCGGACTGCGGCCTGCGCCCATCTTTCACCCCTGGGCAATGTAGCGGCCTGTCTGGCGGATCTTTGGAGCAATGAATCGATACAAAATATAAAACTGCTGGGCGGAATGGCCCCCACCGTCAGTTTTGAACAGCTTGCCTATGACTGCCGGCTTATGAATACCGCCTCCGCTAAAGGGCCCGATACAGCGCTGCTCCTGCGGGATCTCCATGCGGATTCCGATTCACCTCTGGATCCCCAGGCCTATGTGCTCCGGCCCGATGTGGTTTTACGGATTTCCGGCGCCTTGATCAAAGAAGAAGGGTATTACCGCAGAACCAAACGGGCTGCGGAACTTGCCCTTGAAGAAATTGAAACAGGTTACCGGGAAGGCCGCCTCTGTCTTTCCGACAGGGAACAGGTTTCGCTGGAAAATTTACAGGAGGAGATAGCTTCCCTGCCCGCTGATGAGGGAACCCTCATTGACGAAGTAATCGGGGATTGTGACAAGCTGGACCCAAAAAAATACGACATGTAAAATTGAAACGTTGAATTTGATGTCGTTTGTTGTAATTTCTTGCAAGATAATCCCTGATATTACCTTATAATGAGGAATTATCTGTAAGATTTTGTAATGTTTTTTGAATTTTTTTGTTGACGGCTGAAAAATACCGTGATATACTGCTTGCTTAGGTAGGGATATAATGGAAGAATTCCTTGAAATCCGGGATCTGTCCAAAAATTACGGTATTGTCCGGGCTTTAAAAGGGGTTAATTTTACCATCGCCAAAGGCGAGGTTCACGCCCTCCTGGGGGAAAACGGCGCGGGAAAATCCACCCTGATCAAAATTATCTCCGGCGAGGAATTCCCCTCGGGAGGTTCGATCCGTATTAACGGAACGGCGGTACGGGAATTTAACCCCGCCCATGCCATGGCGGCAGGAATAGCCATGGTTCACCAGGAACTGGCAATTTTTGAAAATATGACGGTCTCCGACAATATCTTCCCCAACAGTACCTTCCTAAACGCGGGGTTTATCAACCGGCGTAAAACAGACAAAGAAGCCAAAAGACTTGTTGACCTTTTTGGCATGAACATTTCTCCCCGGCAAAAAATGGATTCCCTTACCATGGGCCAGCAGCAGATTGTAGAAATACTCCGCTGTGTCAGCGCCGGTAAAGAAATCATCCTGCTGGATGAGCCCACCTCGGGGCTTAACCAGGAAGAGGTTAAAAAACTTATAGCGATCATCCGGCAGCTTAAAGACCGGGGGATCACCGTGGTATACATTTCCCACCGTATTGATGAAATTAAAGAAATAAGCGACAGGGTAACGGTATTGCGGGACGGAACCTATGTGGGAACCTACGACAATAACGAGGCTTTAAGTCAAATGGACCTTATTGGCCGCATGGTAGGCCGGGAATTGTCGGGAACCCTCTATTCGGCCCGGACCGACGACGGTATTGCCGGTAAAGAGGTGGTGCTGGAAGCCCGGAATTTTTCCAAAAAGAATTCTGTCCAGGATATCAGTTTTTCCCTTCATAAGGGCGAGGTGCTGGGTTTCTTTGGCCTGGAAGGTTCGGGAACCAATACGGTAAGCCGGATGATCTACGGGCTGGAAGCAGCGGACAGCGGGCAATTGTTTCTTAAGGGAAAACCGGTACAAAAGCCTGGGCCCGATGCGCTGGTTTCTCGGGGGATCATGTACCTTAACAACAACCGGAAAAACGCCGGACTGCTCCTTAAATCGCCGGCTGTGGATAATCTTTCCATTCCCCGTTTGCAGGAACTTTCCGACGGCCCCTTTATCAACCGCGTAAAAATGACCAGCCATGCAGAAAAGTATATTGGCGAATTTAACATTGTAATTCCTTCAGTGTATCAGCAGCCCCGGTATCTTTCCGGCGGTAATCAGCAAAAACTGATGTTTTCCATTTGTATGAGCAACAACCCGGAAATTGTTATCATCAATGAGCCAACCCGGGGTATCGACGTGGGAGCCAAAGGAGAAATTCACAAGTTTATCCTTTCCCTTATTAAAACCGGCCTTTCGGTAATTGTTTTTTCCAGCGAGATGCCTGAACTTATCAGCCTGTGCGACCGGGTAATTGTGATGTCCAAAAACCGGATCAGCGGTGAAGTATCCAAAGGCAGCGGCATGACCCAGGAAGCGATTATGGCCAACGCCGCCGGTTCCTTTGGAGCCGCTGGGCCCCTTGGAGCCGACGGTTCCTCTGGAGGCATAAAATGAAAAAACAACATCCCGCTGTTAACCTGTCTTCGTTTTCGATCATCTTTCTTACCCTTATTCTGGGGGCGGGTTTAACCTTTACCAGTAAAACCTTTCTTTCGGTGAACAACATTGTTTCCATACTTTACGGTGTATCGATCACCTTCTGGGGAACTATCGGTTTTGTCTACCTTATGATCATGGGAGAGCTGGATCTTTCGGTTGGTTCGGTATATGCCTTTAGCGGCATGATGGTGGGGTTTTTAATGAAAAACCACTGGCCCATTGTACCTGCCTTAATAGCTGCCCTGGCCCTTTGTGTACTTATCGGTCTTATCAACGGTTTCCTCGTAGTCCGTTTTAAAGTTCCTTCTATGATGATCACCCTGGGGACCATGGCGGCGGTCCGGGGCCTGGCAAACCTGCTTTGCACATGGCTCTACGGTTACCCTTATCCGCCTTCTTACGACGCCCTGGCCCGCCAGCGGATTGGAGGTATCCAGCTTACCACGGTGATCATGATCCTTGCGGTACTTGTACTGGAGGTCCTGCTTAAACGGGCGGCGGTGTTTAGGCAGATGTACTATGTGGGGGAAAACCTCGAAACCGCCCGGATCTACGGCATCCGCGCCGGCAGGCAAAAAATCGCCGTTTTTGCAATCATGTCGTTCCTTGCCGGAATAGGCGGTATTCTCATCGGTTCCCGGCTCCGCTTTGCCGATTCAACCATCGGTAACGGCCTGGAATTTACCATCCTTACCGCAGTAGTTCTTGGCGGAGCCAGCCTTTCCGGCGGTAAGGGCAGTATACTCCGGGCAGTGGTGGGGCTTATCTTTTTGTCCACCATTACCACGGGAATGATCGTCCATAACATAGAACCCCTTATCCAGCAGTTGATTGTGGGGGTAATCCTCATTATCACGGTGTTTATTGATACCCGGATGAGCGATATTGGAAGCCGGGGTTCCTTTCGCCGGTCCGCGCTGCAGGTAAAATCGGGGGTACGGGCATGAATCTTTTCAGGGTAAACCAGGCCTTTAAAACAGCCCGTTCCATAGGAAGCCGCCGTTCCGAATCAATTGCGCTGGTCCTTTGTATTATTATGGTATTACTTCTGGGTTTGACGGTGCCCCGGTATTTTTTCAGCTCCCATAATCTGGGTTCCCTTATCACGTCCACTTCTCCCGAAGGCATTGTTGCCCTGGGAATGATGATGCTTCTTATTTCCGGGGTATTTGATCTTTCCGTCGGTTCCGTCATGTGCCTGGGGGGGCTTGTGGCGGCCATAGCGCTGACCCTGGGTTTTTCAACACCCGTGTCGGTGTGCCTGGGTCTTGGTTCCGGTCTTGTTATCGGATTCTTGAACGGGGTTATCACCGAGCTGGGGGGCGTTAATCCCCTTATTACCACCATAGGCATGATGTACATAGTCCGGGGCATTACCGAGATTACCCTGGTAAGGCGGGGTAAGGCTGGTTATGGCGATTTTCCCGAAGCTTTCCGGCAGCTGGGCCAGGGCCGTTTTTTGGGAATCCATTATATGCTGTGGATGCTTTTTATGCTGGCTGTTATTTTTACCATATTTCTGGTAAAACGCCGGGGCGGAAGGCAGATTTATTTTATCGGCGGCAACGAGACTGCTGCGTCTGCTCTGGGGATCAACAAGAAGAAGATACGGATTCTGCTCTTTATGCTTTCCGGTGTTCTTGCGTCTCTTGCGGGAATTCTTATCAATGCCCGGGCCGGGGCGGCAAACCGTTATACAGGACAAAATTCACACCTTAACGTGATCATCGCCTGCATCATAGGCGGCGGAAGTCTGGCTGGCGGCAAGGGTAATATGGCCGGTTCGGTCCTGGGCATCTTTTTTCTGGTGCTGCTTAACAATGCCTTTAACCTTTACGAGGTCAACCAGCATGTACAAAGCCTTGTGAATGGTATGGTTCTTTTGGCGGTGGTTATTATCGACGGCTGGATGAATATCCTTAAAAGGCGGGAACTGGGCAAGGAATAAAACCGCTTAACGGTTGAGCTGGTTCAAAAATCTGACATTTTGGAACTGGCTCGGTTTTCCAGGGGCAAAAGGTGCGGAGTTTCCGCGCTTAGCAATAATGTTTTTTGGAGGAATAAGATGAAGAAACTCGGAATTTTGGGAACCGCTCTGGTTATGGCCATTGTGATTCTTGCCTTTAGTTGTTCGTCGGGATCTAACGGGAACACCGGCGAAAGAAGCGGAGGTACCACGAAAGGCGTGTATGCTAATCTGGATCCTAATCGTACCTACTACCTTTGTTCTTCACATCAGGCCCATACCTACTTTGCCGATTCCCACATAGCCCTGCGTTATGCCGCAGAATACTTTAATGTAAAGATCGTAGCTTCCGGTCCCGATGCATGGGATACCGCCGCTCAGGCTGCAGCCATTGAACAGGCAATCAGCCGGCAGCCTGCGGGAATTATTACCCGTATGTGGGACAACAGTCCCCTGGATGCTATCCGCCAGGCACGGCAGGCCGGTATCCCCGTGGTTATTACCGAAACCAGAATGGGCGAGACCCAGGATGATATCGGCGGCGCCCTTACCTACATCGGCCTTGATAACTATGCCTGCGGACGGGATACTGCCCGGGAGCTTATTAAACATGCCGGTAACAGCGGCAGCCTTGTTCTTATGGGTAACTGGGGAGCTTCCAATACCGATGCCAAGCGCCGGGGAGTGGAAGATTTTATGAAGGAAAATGCCCCTGGCTGGCGCATTATTGCCGCCGTGGATGACAAAGCCGATACCGCCGCCGCCATTGAAGCGGGCAAATCGGTTATCAATAACTACGGCAGCCAGTCCAACCTGGCTATCATCGGTTTGGATTCTTCTTCCGGTACCGGTGTTTCCCAGGCCATGGAAGAACTGAGCGTGCCCGCCGGTAAGATTGCCATTGTTGTTCACGACCGGGAGCCCTCCACCCTGGATTACATTGAAAAGGGTTATATTGCCGCCACACTCTGTAACAAGACCGCCACCGATGAATACCTGGCGATCCTGCTTATGGAAGACTGGAATAACGGCGGGATCAAAAATGTGCCCCTGTCCAGTGACAATGCTGCCGCAGGAATTACCGCTGTGCCCGACAATATGTACAACACCGCCTTTGCCATTACCAAAGACAATGTTCAGTACTTCAAAGCATCGGTTATGCCCGATTACAAGACCAGTCTGTATAACCGCTAGAAACGTTTCCGGCGGATTGAGGCGGTTTCAAAAGGTCAAATTTTGAAACCGCCTTGTTTACGGTTTTTTGCAAGAGGATAATTATGGATTTGAACCTTAAAGGAAAGAAAGCCATTATTACCGGAGCGTCCCGGGGTTTGGGTGCTGGTATCGCCCGGGTGTTTGCCCGTGAAGGGGTAGATGTGCTTATCAACTATGCCCATGAAGGCAGCACGGAAAAAGCCAATGCGGTTGCAAAGGAACTTATTAATAAATACGGCGTTAAGTCCAAAGTCTTCCGGGCAGATGTAACCCAGGAAGCCGAAATAGCCCCGCTTTTTGATGCCGCTGAAGAAGCCCTAGGCGGGCCGGTTACTATTCTAATAAACAATGCGGGAATTTGTCCCCATGTAAATATAGTAGATTCTGATTTTAAGTCCTGGAAGGACTGTATGGCTGCCAATGTGGACAGTATGTTTCTTTGCTGCCGGGAATTTTTGAAGCGCACAATACCCCGTAATACCGGCGGAAGGATCATCAATATCGCTTCCCAGGCGGCTTTTAACGGATCCAAAAACGGTAAGACCCACTATTCCACCTCCAAGGGAGCGGTGGTATCCTTTGGTATTTCTCTGGCCAAAGAAACGGCCAAATATAATATTTTTGTTAATACCCTGTGCCCCGGCATGCTCTTAACGGAACTGACGGCGGTTACCTTAACCGATGAAGAAGCGATAAAAAAATACAACCAAAACCTGCTCCTGGGACGGCTTGAAGAAGTGTCCGAGGTGGGCGAAATGGCTGCCTTTCTGGTAAGCGATGCGGCGTCCTATTCCACCGGCGCAGTGTTTGATGTAACCGGTGGAATGATGTCCCGGTAGCGGACGGAGGAATGATGGGGGAATTTGTTTTAGGCATTGATTACGGTTCTACCATGGTTAAAGCCGGTGTGTTTGATATGCAGGGCCGGGAAAAAGGAGTTTGTTCCGTTAAGGTGGACAATGTTTCTCCCAAAACCGGCTGGTATGAGCGGGATCTGGAAGGGGTTTGGGAATCTTTAAAGGCGGCCATCTCCGGGGCGCTTAAAGATGCTGCGGGGCACGGTAAAATTACCGGGTTAGATATAACCGCGGTTTCCCTTACCGGTCACGGCAACGGCGCCCACATGGTGGATGCCGCCGGTAAGAGTACCCGTCCCGCCATAGAAGGTACCGATAACCGGGCCGCTTCCTATGTGGAACAGTGGAAGAAAGACGGTTCCTTTAGCCGCATTCATCCTATGAATATGCAGGCCCTGTGGCCCGCCCATTCCCTTTGTGTTATGGCATGGCTTAGGGATCATGAACGGGAGGTGTTTAATAAAACAAAGTGGGTGCTTAATCCCAAAGATTTTATCCGCCTCCGTCTTACCGGCGAGGCGTTTTTGGAATATTCCGATGCTTCCGGAAGCGGTCTTATTAATACCCGGGACAGAAAAATAGATCCGCTTATGCTGGAAAATGTCGGCCTGGGTTTTCTGGCAGAAAAAATGCCGCCCCTCCGGTATGCCACCGATGCCTGCGGTTCTGTTACAGCGGCGGCCGCAGCGGAGACCGGCCTTAAGGCGGGAACCCCCGTGGCTGCGGGCTGTTACGACATCGATTCTGCGGGACTTGCCACCGGGCTTACCGATGAATCGGTAATGAACGTTATCGTTGGTTCCTGGGCAAATAACCAGTTTATTTCCAAAACACCCCTTGTAAGCGAGGATTTCTTTTCCACCACCGTATACGCCATTGAAGGTTACTACCTTATGCTGGAAGGAAGCGCCACCGGGGCGATTAACCTGGAATGGTTTGTGGAACATTTTATGGAAGCCGATAAGGCGGCGGCAAAACAGGCGGGAAAAAGCGTTTATGCCCTTTGCGACGAAGCTGCTGCTTCGGTAAATCCCGGCGCTTCAAATATCATTTTTCTTCCCTTCCTGTACGGCAGCAATGTAAACTTTAAAGCCACCGGAACCCTTCTGGGTATGGAAGGAAGTCATACCCGCTCCGAGGTGATCCGGGCCTTCTTTGAAGGAATTTGTTTTACCCACCGGTATCATATCGAAAAAATGGCTGCCTACGGCAGCGTTCCCGAAATAGTCCGTATGGCCGGCGGCGCCGCAAAAAGTGCCGTATGGCGGCAGATGTTTGCCGATGTACTGCAAAAATCCATAGAGATAACCGCCGCCACCGAACTGGGTACTCTGGGAGCGGCCATGTGCGCTGCGGTTTTGGCAGGGATCTATCCGGACCTGCACCATGCAGCAAAAGCGATGGTACAGGTTTCGGGCCGTACCGACCCCACTACCGGCCAGTTTGATGTGTATACCCGGAAATATGGAAATTACAAGCGGGCCCTTAAAGCCCTGGACAGTTATTGGAGTGAAATATGAACAGCGAAGAACGGGTAATGGGGGCGCTGGCCCGAAAACCCATAGACCGGGTACCTACCTTTGAGTGGGAATTGAGCCAGGTAGTTATAAACGCCCTGACTCCCGGTGAGGATGAACTGGGTTTTGTTGAAAAAATGGATCTTGACGGTATTTGCGTGTACCCCGATTACCGGCGGGAATTTATTGACGATAAAACCTACCGTACCGAATGGGGGATTATCAAGAAAAAAACTTCGGAAGTACAGGATATTCCCGTTGGCGGCCCGGTTAAAGAGCCGGAAGATCTGGATAACTATAAAACGCCGGATCCCAATGCGCCCTGGCGGCTTGAAACCATGACAAAGGCCCTTTCACGCTTTAAGGGAAAACGCGCCGTCATTCTTCACTTAAATGATGTTTTTTCCCTTCCTTCACGGATCATGGCCTTTGATGAATTTCTTATGGCCCTTTATACCGAACCGGAAATGGCGGACAGGCTTATCGGTATTACCGTTGAATATAACATAGCCCTTGCCCGGCGGGCCTGGAACGAAGGGCTCCGTATTGTCATGACCGGCGACGATTACTGTTATTCCACAGGCCCCATGTTTGCTCCCGAAAAATTCCGGGAACTTTTTTATCCCTGGTATAAAAAAGTAATGGCCGCCTACAAAGATATAGGTTTTATGGTAATAAAACACTGCGACGGTAATGTGCTTTCCCTTATCGACATGCTTACCGATGCGGCAATTGACTGTTATGATCCGGTGGAACCAGCGGCGGGTATGCAGCTAGCCTGGTTTAAGGAACAGTTTGGCAAGCGGTTCTGCCTCAAGGGTAATGTTGACTGCGGACAAACCTTAACCTTTGGCACTGTGGAAGATACCATAAACGAAACAAAAGACTGTCTGCGTATCGGTATGCCCGGTTACGGATACATTCTTTCTTCTTCCAACAGTATTCATTCCAAGGTAAAACCGGAAAATTATAAAGCCATGATAGATACCCTTCATGAATACGGGGTCTATTAAGTCTATGTACAAGAGGAACAACGGATGAAAAGAATTGTATGGCACGGTGTAAAGGATGTACGGCTGGAGACCGATGCTGAAATCCCCGCATGCGAAGAAGGGGGTGTGCTTATAAAGATGGAAGCTTTTTCTGTCTGCGGAACGGATATTAAAGCCTACAATGCGGGTAATACCCGGTTAACCCATCCCCAGACGGTGGGCCATGAATTTGTGGGCCGCATTGAAGAAAGCAAGGCCTCCGGTTTTGTCAAAGGAGAGCGGGTAGTAATGGCTCCCACCATCGGCTGCGGCGAATGTTATTACTGCAAATGCGGTAAACGTAACCTGTGTCTTAAGCCCCGGTCTATTGGGTTTCAGATTCCCGGTGCCATGGCGGAATACATGCCCCTTCCCGCCGATGCCCTTACGGGGGGCCATCTTATTAAATGTCCCGGCGATATTCCCGCCCCGGTGGCGGCCATTGCCGAACCCTTAAGTTGTGTTATTAACGGCCTTTCCCGGGCTCCGATTGGTAAAATGGAAGATGTCCTTGTTATAGGCCTGGGGGCCATAGGATTACTCCACGCTATCGCTATCCGTGATGCCGGAGTAAAAAATATTATCACCAGTGATTTTCCCGGCCATAAGGCGGATATTGCCAGGGATTTGGGTTTTAAGGTAGTGTCCCCGGATGAGCTTGCGGAAAACTACAAAGAACTTTCCGGCGGCCTGGGTTTTGAATTAGTGGTTATTGCCGCGCCGGTTCAAAAGGTTCAGGAAACTGCCCCTTCCTATGCCCGCAAAGGCGCTTATGTTTCTTACTTTGCAAGCCTTCCTCCGGAACATGAAAAACTGAACCTTTCAAGCCGGATGATCCATTATAACGAACTGGTTCTTTTTGGGACTTCCGACTCGACGCCCAAACATGTGGAAGAAGCGGTAAAACTTCTTTCTGCCCGGAAAGAAGACTTTGCAAAAATGATAACCGTACTTCCCATGGAAAAATGGATGGAAGGGTATCAGGGCGTAATGGATATGCGCTATGCTAAGGTAGTGCTGACCCCCTAAACGGAGACAAGCGGTAACGGAGTAATGGTGAAAGCAGCGGGAACAAAAATGGACAAATCAATGGTACTCACCATAGCGGCGGCATTTGTCATTGTGGCCGCCGCAGTATTAACCCTTAACGCCCGTGGTGTATTTTCCCTTAAGCGTATTTTTTCCCTCAAGCCCACGGAAAAACGGATAACCCGAAACCTTAATCTGGCCGATCCCTGGTGGGTGGAACAGTTTGTGGAGATTTCTCTGCCCCCATTCAAGAAGGACTTTTCCATTTACAGCGCCTTTTCCTATTCCAGCGCTCAGAACGGCCTTGTTCAGGTCTATGCCACCCGGGCGGCCTTAAGCGATATCCGTTCCCATTATGAAGGGCTCTTGGAAAACCCCCGGCTTTCGGAAAACAACAGCGTCGGGGTTCTGGAATTGGATGGTTTTGTTATGGGCAGGACCGTCAAGGTGCAAAACTATTTTAGCGAAGTAAGTAATGTAATTCAGGTAAGCATGGATCTGTCCGGCGAATATGCCGGTATAATACAGCGCAAGGTAACGGATTCGTTCCCCCAGGAAGCTCTTGAAGCGGTTCCGGAGCTAGCTGCCTTTGCTGCCGGTGTTAGTACCGAAGGTTATGTGATGTACAATTACAATACCTTTGATGATCATTCGTACGCCAATGTACCGCTTTTTTCCCGGGCTTATACCTTTGGGGGTACCATGGAAGAATTGCGGAACAAAATAGAAGGACTTGGGGAACGGTTTACCGATACCGCCGCTGCCAGCATTTCAAATGGAATTGCGGAAATAAAACAGGGCGCTTATCTTTACAGTGTCAGTTCTCTGGAAAGTAATTCCGGCCCCAAGGCGGTATTGGTTATCCAGGAGATACCCCAGAGTTAAATACCGGCCCTTGGGCAGGGTATAATTTTTTTGGAGGATTTGTATGCGTGAAGACAGATTTACCGGCAAGACAGCTTTTATTACCGGCTCTGCCCAGGGTATTGGTTTTAAAGTTGCCCAGGATATGGCAAAGGAAGGAGCCAAAGTGGTTATTTCCGATGTGGATGACGGAACCCTTAAAGAAGCGGGAGAACTGCTTGCCAAAGCGGGCGCCGAATACCTTGCATTAAAGTGCGATGTTTCTAACCGTAAACAGGTGGAAGACGTGGTTAAAGCCGGGTACGAAAAATTCGGCCGGATTGACATCCTGGTAAACAATGCGGGGATCCTTAAAAATTTCCCCATCGAGGAAACCACCGATGAGCTTATCGACGCTACTATCGGTATTAATGTAAAGGGAGCCCTGTACGCTATCCGGGCGGTAACACCGATCATGAAAAAGCAAAATTATGGCCGCATTATCAATATATCTTCCATTTGCGGTAAAATGGGCGATCATTCCACCACCTATGTGTACGGCGCTTCCAAGGGAGCGCTGCTCAGTGTTACCCGGTCTGTGGCATACCAGCTGGGCCCCTTTGGTGTTACCTGCAACAGCATTGCCCCCCATGCGGTAATGACCAAACTTATGGCTTACTGGGATGAAGGGCGGAAAAAAGACGCCGCCGAAAAAATCCCCGTCCGCCGTCTGGGAACCGTGGAAGACATGTCCAACCTTTTGATGTTCCTTGCTTCCGATGAAGCAGGTTTTATTAACGGCGAAAACGTAAACATTAACGGCGGTTATTATATGGATTAAAAAGTTACTCCGGTTTCCGCTAAAGCCGGAAGCCCGGTTTCCGCTAAAGCTGGAAACCTTGTCAGTAAATTTGCCTTTATAGAGGAGTGTTATATGGATATCAATGAAATCGT
>BNVB01000020.1 GCA_025997795.1 Spirochaetia bacterium
ATCATCTGCTCAGCTCGGCTCATGATGTCCCTGCTATTGTTCCGCGTCGCGGGGCTCTGGGCCATGGTTAGAATTTAACATGGCGCATCGGCTGGCCTATGGTTCGTTTTTTACGTGGCGCATCACGGGGGACGGAGGCTGGAAGGCCTTGGCCGTCCTTGGAATTTGCATTTATTTCCCTGTGTAGGCACATTTTCTAACAAAATAACACGAATTTGCCCTCAAAGCAAGAAAAAACCCTTGACATATCTTTTTTCATAAATTAGCATTAAATTTATGAGAAAGCCTGTAACTTGGCACGAAAATTGCTCTCTCTCTCTCTCTCTCTCTCTCTCATAGTAACCCTTTAACAAAAATTCTTTTCCCACTGAACTTGCCCATAAATTTCTCCGGCTCTATACCGTCTTGTCTGACGGAACCCCGGCTGTCCTCTAAAGAGGAACCCTTTTGTCTCAAACCCTGTTACGGCAGGGAAAAATTTATAGAGGAGTAAAGAAATGAAAAAGAAAGTACAGTTTTTAAGAGGAGCGGTTTTTGCAGCAATTCTGTTTGCTGCGGTTTTATCCTGCGGCGGGGGAGGCGACGGCGGCGACAGTCCCAACCTGCTTGGGGCAGGCTGGACACCGGAATATGCCATTGGCGATACCGGCCCCGGCGGCGGGAAAATTTTCTATGTAAGCGCCGCGGGTTTTCCCTCAAACGGCAAAACCTGCCACTACCTGGAAGCGAATGGGGGGGCTGATTTAGGACCATTGCCGTGGGCTACCGAAGCTTATAAGTCTATCAACATAGCCGGCGCACTTGGCTGGGACATCGGGATGGGCTATGCCAATACCACGGCGATAACGACGGTAGATCCTGGCGCAACTGCGGCGCGGGCCTGCAAGAATTACAACGACGGCGGTCTAAACGACTGGTTCCTCCCCAGCCGTGATGAACTGAACGAGCTGTACCTACATAAAAATGTTATAGGCGACAGTATTCAGACTTACTGGTCCTCAACGCATTCCCTGCCTGAAAACGCGTTAATCGACCGGTTCAATATCGGCGGCAACATTGTTGCCGCCGTCAAGACTGAGCAACACTCTGTTCGGGCTATCCGGGCTTTTTAACGCGGTAGCGAGGTGAGTGTCTGTCCATAAAGTGCGGGCTAAAGTCCGGCCTTACTTTGTGGACAGACTGGGCTTTGACTTTTAGCGCTGTAATTTCTCCGTAGAGAAGCTTTGCATTGGGATTCAATGCATTGTCATACCGGACATTGGCTGGTATAACCGCATAATATCCGGGAGAGTGATTCTGCAATTTGTATCTATGGTGTAATCAGCGCTTAAAAGTAGTACTCTTTTTCTTTGAGGGCTCAAAAACCGACAGTTTTCTTTCCTTTTCAAAGAATTTTATCCTATCAATGATACCCGTTGTAACAGCATCAAGTCTTTTTACCGATATTTGCCCGTTCTTACTCAAAAGTTCCCTGGTTAGTTCCGGTAATTCTTTTACTGCGGTGGTATTAAGCCACTCAAGGTTGGTAACCAATTTAAGATTGTCATGTTGAAGTGATTTGAAGGATTGGCATCTGAGGTAGCTGTTTTTTGCAGAGATTTCCTCGTTTACCATTTTGGCAAAAAACGCAGCACCATGATCATAGAGCGGAGCCAGGCGTATTGCTTCAAGAGTCTTAGCGTCTCGGATGATCCCAAAATTTCCCCAATGCCTGTCGGTATTGGCGATAAGATAATCCAACACTATCATTTTTTCCAGTTTTTGCCGTATGGCCTTTAAGCCAAATATCCCGCAACATTCGATGTAATGCTCATAATGGCTGGTTTCTTTCGCCTTGGTTTTTTCCTGGCTGACATAATAAGCGGGTATAAGTTCTTCATTTTTTTGTAACATATTCTGACAAACGCAATAAGTTTTTCCCTTATAAGCCGCCAGCTCATAGTTTACATGGGTAATGCCTGTTTTCTCACAAAAACACGAAGCGATAATCTCATGGTAGGGTTCCTCAGCCAGGGCGCTTTCACTTCCCTTTAGCAGATAGCGTTTTCCGTCTTTTATAATCCATTTTTTTGGCAGATTACCGTTTGAGACACCGTTCGGGGTAATTTCACCTCCAACCTTTTCCTCATATTCCCCGATATAAATATCCTCACCTGTTTTGCCAAAATTATTATCATAAAAGTTGACAGCCCCCCATTCGCTGTTATCACCCTGTTTTTTTACCCAGTAATGATCGCTTAATGACAGCCCTTTATTTTGAAGTATGAGCTCGTTAACACTTTCTGCGCCTTCTTTTGAAAGAATAATATCGATTCCGTCCCTCTGCGCGGATATACCCCGTCTGAAAAACCATTCGTTTAATTCAAACGCGTCAGGTTTTGGCTGTCTTCTAATTCCTGGAGGAAGCCGTTCTGTATCAAAAATACGAGTGATACTTTCTATGCGGTGTTTATTATTACAGTGAAGTTCGCAAACCGGAAATTCGCCATGGTATAACGTATAGTTCATGGTTTTCCTCCAGACACAGTTACTACTATATACAATCGGTAGTGATTCAACAAGCGCCCAGGAGCCTGGTTCCGGAGTTTGCTCCGACACCGTGCTGGAGTTCCACTCCTTCCCCTGCCATTATTCCCCGTACCAGGTCATCAATAGTTCCCCTTCCCCTTAGTAGACGTTGATGCACCTGCGGCAAAAGGCTGCACGGATTACCGCGGCGGCGGCAAAGACGACTGGTTCCTCCCCAGCCATGATGAACTGGGCAAGATGTACGATAACAGAATCGTCATAGATAACCGTATCAATTATAAGTGCTGGTCCTCGTCGCAGTCCACTTTAGAGGCTTACGCATATAATCATAACTTGGGGTCGAATCCGTGTTCGACGCCAACCCAAAGATGAGTGGATACCTTGTTCGGCCTATCCGCGCTTTTTAACGCGGTAACCAGGTGAGTGTCTGTCCACAAAGGCGGACTAAAGTCTGCCTTACTTTGTGGACAGACTGCGGTCTTTGACTTTTAAACCGCTGAGACAAAGAACTCGAATAAGGATGAGAAGATAAAGAATTATGATGGACCGGCACGTTCTCCTTGTTCCGGCATAAGATTTGCAGTATCCTGTATGCAGGAGGCCGATATGAGCGATACAGCGGTTTTATTCGCCGGGGGGTCGAATACCCCAGAACCTGCTGCGCAGGGGAGCTTCAGGGCGAAAATCCTCTTTAGGAACAAATGGCGGGGTATGAGACCACCCAGTACAATCAACTTCCTATCGACCGAGGCTCCTGTCAAAAAAGACTTAACCATCCAGTTACCCCGTCCTTCAGGGCGGGGAGCCTCATTAGAGGAAATCCTGTGGCCGTGTTTCATATATTGGCGGGATATATTAATTCGGACGGAATTGCCTTAAAAAAATTTGTATCTAATGTCCATATTTTTGAATTGGTTTTTATTCCATGCATTATTATTATTGAATCTATTAATCCAACTCCTTTATCTATTAATTTATTTTTATGGGAATATATTCCAGCTGATATAATTATTTCCGTATCATTGTCTATTTTTGGCAAATGTTTCCAGTAATCTAAAATAATTTCCTCCTCTCTTTTGTTTTTAACCCCCTGTAATAATTCGCCAAAAACAACTTCTACTGCCATTATATCCATTTTAGTCAGCATTTGAGAAATAGGATCAAAATATTTTTCATTTTTTCTTAAAAATTCAATCCATACTGATGTATCAAGTATTATCAAGAGGGGAACCTCCGGTTGAGTATCAAGAGGGGGACCTCCGGTTGAATGTTCATACTTTCCTATTCATTTCACGAATTTTTTTTCCAGAATTTATGGTAATAGGTTCTATTGAGATTTTTTGATTTAGTTCTTTAATATGGTAAATATCAACCCAATCCTTTAAAGCAATAGTTATTGCCTCGGTGACCGTTGAGCCATGGGTATATTCCCTAACATTATTTACCAAATCATCTGCCAATATTGCCGTTACCTTCATGCGTCCCTCATATGATATATGATACGATATAATATCGTATTTGTCAATATTTTTTAACAATTGGGCCTTTCCCAAAACCCTGTTATTCAAAGGATGAAATACTGAATTGTGCGTAGAGCGGCCAGACAAGTGGACAATGGACCCCATGGTATAGCGTTCGAGGTGTAATGGCATGACACCTCTCTCTAACGTTCGAGGTGTAATGGCATGACACCTCTCTCTAGCGTTCGAGGTGTAATGTTAGCCCGGGGGCCAGCCCAACGAACGGCCGCCAAACACATGGAGGTGGATGTGTTCCACGGTTTGCATGCCGTCGGATTTGCAGTTTACCACAAAACGGCCGCCTTTTTCGGCGCAGCCCTGTTCTGCCAACAGGGTCTGTGCCTTGTGGAGCAACTTACCCAGGAGCAGGGCATCTTCGGGTTTTGCTTCCATTACATTGGGGATATGTTTTTTGGGGATCACCAAAAAATGAACCGGCGCCTGGGGTGAAATATCATGGAAGGCCAGCATATCATCGTCTTCGTAGATTTTTTTGCTGGGAATTTCCCCGGCGATAATGTTACAAAAGATACAATCACTCATGATTTTTACCGTATCACATTCCCTGAATACTGGATACTGCCGGTATGCCCCGGATTTGACGGAGGATTTTCTGTGCGTCATCCCGGTTTTCCAGCTGCATGGTAAAGTAACCGGTAAGGCGGTTGGTTCCCGTTTCTTCCAGCCGTCCTTCAATCAGGTGGCCCTGGTACTTCCGTACGGCCCCTTCGATTTCCGAAAAAAGACTTTCCCGGTACTTTGCTTCCACGCGGAAACGTTTTACCGGAACGCCGGTAGTTTCCCACTGGGCCTCTATCCGCCGTTCATGAAAATCCGGAATATGGGCCAGATTTTTGCAGCTTTCGCGGTGAATAATAATTCCCCTGCCCCGGGAAACATAACCGGTTATCGGATCTCCCAGAATAGGGTTACAACACCGGGCAAAACGAAAGAGCATATTTTTTTCGTCTTCTACCTTTACTTTAAAGATACCCCGCTGTTGTACCAGCTGGTGCCGCTCTTCGGGTTTTTCTTCGTTTTGAACTTCGGCGGATAGTTCCGTTTTTGGTTTTGGGATTTCCTCTTTTTTGGCAAAATTGGCGTCGTATTCCTGGAGCCAGGAACGAATTTTGGCCCGGGCTTTGGCGGTTTTTACAAAACGCAGCCAGTTAGCGGTAGGGTGGGCCGCAGCGGCGGTAATAATTTCTACCACCTGGGTATTTTTAAGTTCCGCATTAAGCGGTACGATGATGCCGCCGGCCTTTGCCATTTGGCAATGTTGGCCCACGGAAGTGTGGATATGGAAAGCAAAATCCAGGGGAGTGGAGCCTGCGGGAAGTTCCAGTACCTTGCCCTGGGGCGTAAAAACATAGATCGAATCTTTTAACAGTTCCCGCTTAATCTGCTCCAGAAACTGCCGGGAAGCGGCGCTGTTTTCAGCGGCATTGTTTTCAGCGCTGCTTCTAAGGCGATCCACGATGGAAACTTCGGCGTTGGAGATCCTTGCGCCGGGCCCCTGTTTGTAGAGCCAGTGTCCCGCCACGCCATATTCGGCGGTCTGGTGCATTTCCCGGGTACGGATCTGAATCTCCAGAATGGTTTCTTCGCTGTCCGTCTGGACCGCAGTATGGAGACTCCGGTAGCCGTTTGGTTTGGGCATGGCGATATAATCCTTAAAGCGGCCGTCCAGCGGTTTCCAGAGCCGGTGAACCAGCCCCAAAAGGGTATAACAGTGGTCGATGGTTTCGCAGAGCAGCCGGAGGCCAAAGAGATCGTAGAGTTCTCCCGGTCCTTTGCTGCGCTTACGCATCTTCCGGTAAATCGAATAAAAATGTTTTGCCCTGCTTTGGACATCCACCGCAATTCCTGCTGCCGCCGCTTCGGTGTTTATCCGGTCCCGGACTGTGTCAAGAAAGGCGCTCCGTTCGCCCCGTTTAAGGGCCACAATCTCTTTGATCTGGATGTACACATCCCGGTTAAGTTCCTTTAGGGAAATATCTTCCAGTTCATCTTTGATCCACGAAATGCCCAGCCGGTCTGCCAGGGGTGCGTAAATGTCCAGGCATTCCTGTGCGGCGGCCTTACGTTCTTCCTGGGAAAGGGTATCCGCGGTCCTCATGGTATGGAGTTTTTCCGCCAGCCGGATAAGGATTGCCCGTATATCGGTAACCAGGGCAAAAAACATCCGGCGGATACGGTCCGCATCCTGAACGGTTTTGCCCATGCCGGAAACAGCAGCAATTTTTGCCGTTTCCTCCGCCAGGCAAAGGATTTCTTTGCCAAAGCGGTCTTTTATTGTTTCCGCCGCTTCGGCTGATCCAAGGTAATCCCGAAGGAAGAGTGCGGCAAGGCTGTCTGCATCGGACTTAAGTTCCGCAAGTACCGCGGCGGTTCCCAATGGTGAATTGATCGATTTTTGCCGGCCCAGCCGAAACGCCTCAAGGATCCGCTCCCTGTCTTCCGGTGAATAGGCATGAATGATTCCCGTCAGGGCATTTTCCGGTTCCGGCATTTGTCCGCTCATGGAAATACCCCGGTAATAACCCGGTCCCTGCCGGACAAGTCCCGGCAGCGTACCGGGCAGCTAAAGCCCCGTTCCTTCATCAAGGCGCTTATGGTTTCCATTTGGGAGGGATCCGCTTCCAGTGCAAGTGTTCCACCCGCTTCCAGATACAACGGGGCTTCGGCAATGATCCTGCGGATAAGGGAAAGGCCGTCCTGGCCGCCGTCCAGGGCCAGAAGCGGCTCGTGCCGTACTTCCGGGGAAAGTTCCGCAATAGCCGCCGAGGGTATATAGGGGGCATTGGCGGTGATAAGGGCAAAGCGGGGCGGGCGGGTTTTGGAATGGATGCCGCGGGTTTTAGAATGGATGCCGGCTTCAAAAAGATCACCTGCTAAAAAAACAACACTTGGTTTTTTGGGCAAAAGTTTTGCCGCATTGGCCCGGGCAAGGGCCAGGGCAGCTTCGGAAATATCTACGGCCCAGACTTCCAGACGGGGACATTCATGTTTCAGGGCAATGGCGACCGCTCCGCTGCCGGTACAAAGGTCGAGGACGGGAACAGAAAAACCGCCAGGCGGTGATTTTTCTGCCCGGCGGCGGAGTATGTCAAGGGCCGCTTCAACCAGGATTTCAGTATCAGGCCGGGGAACAAGGACTTCGGGGCTGACGGTAAAATCAAGGCCCCAAAATTCCTTGCGGCCCAGGATATGGGCAATACATTCACCATTCTGGCGGCGTTCCAAAAATTCAGCATAACGGTCTTCTTGTTCTTTACCCAGTTCGGCTTCGGGATGGGCATAGAGCTGTTCGCGGCTTTGTTCCGCCGCTTCGGCAAGGAGCAGGGCCGCATCCAGGGCGGGGGAACTGATGTTTTTTGAAACCAGGAGCTTAATCCCCCTGGATAAAAGTTCCTCTATGGCGGGCATGACTGCTTCCTATATCTGGTAGGAAGCCGCACGGTCGATACAGTCAAAAAAGGCCGCTTCCATATCATTCATGGCGGCAGCGATGGCTTCTTTTTTGTTTTCTTTATACGAATTGAGCCGTTCAGTCAGGTTGATGGGCGGTGCAATCTGGATAAGTACCCGCTTGGGATGTACGTTGAGCACCCGGTTTGAGTAGGCCCCGCCCATGGTCCGGTTGGCAAAATCCCAGAGATTCTGGGCATATTCAATTTTGATATAGAGAGGAGAGTCTTCGGCGGGCACGGGAACCCGGAAGTACCAGGCAAAGTCCACCAGTTCCATGTGCCGCGAAGCATGCCAGGCTTCCCCCGCATCCAGATTCGTAAGGGCCCGTTCCAAAAGGCTGAGGTGATCGAGGCTTGCGGCGCCGGGGATGATCATCTTGTCCCAACAAAGCTGCCGGATACGGTAAAGCCGCTTAAAGAGATCCTTATTCTGCCGATCAATTCCTAAAGAATGTTCAGCCCTGTCCAGGGCAGCTTCGGTAACCGTATCTACCCGTTCGTTAAAACTCTGTTCCCCGTTGGGTACGATGCCGTAGCGTTTTTCATTTTGTTCAAGGATATAATTTCTGGCCCGTTCCAGCCGTTGGGTAAACTTTAGTTTTTCTTTTCCCTTAAAGCCCGTGTATTTGTCGATCTTGCGGAGCATCTTGTTAAGGGACCAGCGGCCCATGCTGCCATAACGGAAATGGATAGAAACCGGAAGGATCTCCACCGGGCAGTTTTTGCCCTCTTTTTCCAGCCGTTCCGCCGCCTGGAAACCAATGCGGACCGTTCCCTGTTCCAGCCGGGGGACCGATTCGGTGGTATAACTTACCTGCCCCTCCGGGGCGATAGCCAGGGGATAGGGCCCGTCGGATATGGCCCGGAAGATCCTGGCCATGCCCACGGAATCTATCTTGGCATGATGAACAGGCATGGCCCCCAGCCGCGGCATAATCCACCGGGCCACCTTGCCTCCCCAGCGGGCTACTTCATAGCCATAGACAAAAAATGCATGGGGACGACGGCAGAATTTGACCCCCGCCCGGCGAGCCTTTGCGCGGAGTTTATAGAGGATATACCACATAAGGAGCTGGGCTTCCCCCCCGTTGGGATGCCGGAAGGCAAGGATACAGCGGCTTTTTCCCTCCAGGGTACGTTGGAAGGTATCAAAAAGGGGCCCGCCGTTCCTTAGCACCACCCGGGCTATGCCCAAAACAAAAAAAAGGTAGAGCCGCCCCAGAATCCGGCAAACAAAGAGAACCAGCCGGGAAATACGGGGTTCCGGTACCTCAACATCCGGTGATGCAACAGAAACCGGTTTAATGTAGGGCCTGTACATGTTTTTTTATCATATACCGAATGGAAAGGAGGCACAAGGGCTAAGAGAACACAAAAAAGGGCTTTTTGCTCATGCCTTATCCCATAAAGAATTAGGCCGCCCATATGGACGGCCTAAAAGCTCCCCCGCGCGGGTTCGAACCACGGACCCAGTGGTTAACAGCCACTTGCTCTGCCAGCTGAGCTACAGGGGAAAGTAGGTAAAAATTAGCAACTTTTTTTGAAAATGTCAAGTGAGCTGGTTCCAAAATCGGTTATTTTGTCCGCCTCCGCAATGGGCCGGGTTATTCCAAAGGTACTTCCTGCCATCCCGCTTTTCCGTCCTGCCGTCCTGTAAAGAGGAGCATAGTCCGGTACCCTGCGTTTTCCATGGTTTTGACGGCTGTTTCATAATGGCCGCCAAGGTGGTCCGGGGCATGGGCATCGGCGGTGATAACGAGGGGTATGTTTCTTTCCTTAAGGAGCCGGAGTCCGTCCAATGAAGGGTAGGGATCGGCGGTGCGGCCCCGGTTGATGCCGCCGGTATTTACTTCCACCACGGGGTTTCTTTCGCTGTCCGCGGAACGGGCGGCGGCGATTGTATCCGCTGTTTCGGTAAGCATTTTTTTATAGCGGAAATCGCTTGGCGACAAAAACCCAAAGCGGTCGTTGTTTTTCTTTACCAGATCCAGGTGAGCCAGAATATCGCAGTTTCCTCCGCGGATCATGTTATTGTAGGCTGTATAGTAGGCCGCAGAAAGGGCCATTCCGTCATTATCAAAGCCCTCCAGGCCCCGGCAAAATTCTTCATCAGGACCGTCAACGGTAAAGAGTTCGCCGTTTTTGGGAACACGGACATAGTGGACGGCCCCAATGATATAGTCCAGGGGCAGGTTTTGAATATCGGGATTGGCGGGACCGCTAAGGCCTTCAATATAATCAACTTCCAAACCCAGGTAGACGGCAAGTTTTCCTTCCCAGTTTTTGCGGGCTTCCAATACGGTACTGATGTATTCATCCAGCCGTTCATCGCTCAGGTGCCAGTTGGTTTTGATTCCTGTTTTACGGGTTAGGGGAGCGTGGGAGCTGAACCCCAGGGAATCAAAGCCCTTTTCAAAGGCCGCCCGGCACATGGTTTCTACATCTGCCGCGCCGTCGCAAAAGCTAGTGTGGGTATGCAGGCAGCTATAGGTCATTGGTTTGTTCCATGGATATAAGCCCCGGCTTCTTTTTTAAAGCGGTCAAAAGCTTCCAGCACCGCCGGAAGGGCAGCTTCCGCTTTCTTCCGATCCTTCTGTTTAGCGGCCTTTTCCAGTATGGCGGCGGCATAACCAAGTTCTGTTCCCGACATAGTCATGGCGGTGCCTTTGATCGTATGAGCCAGACGGTAGGCCTCTTCCCATTTTTCCCCGGCCAGCAGATCCGGAAAACTTTCCAGTTGTCCGGCGCTCCGTTGGACAAAACGATCCAGTAGGGATTTGGCCAGGTCGCTGTTGTTCATAAAAGTGTCCAGCAGATCTTCCTTGCTGAATATCCGCGCCGGACCGGGTGTTAGTGCCGCATTTACTGCGGCAGGCGAAGCGGCATCCATTCCAAGACCCGCCTTTCCCGCCCATTTATGGTACATGGCTGCAATATCCGGCTGCTTAAAGGGTTTAAGCAGTATGTCGTCAAAACCCGCTTCCCGGCATTGCTGTTGTTCATCCGCCAGCACTCCGGCGGTAACGGCAATAAGGGGCCGCTTAAAACCGGATTTACGCAGTTCCGCCGCCGCTTCGTAACCATTCATCCGGGGCATTTGGATATCCATAAAAATCAAATCCGGCGGATTAGCGGCGGCTTTTTCCAGCGCTTCCACCCCGTCTCCGGCGCTCTCGGTTTTAGTACTGAGTTTTTCCATGATTAGTTCAAAGAGCCGGCGGTTTACCGGGTGATCCTCCACGATAAGTACTTTCATTTTTTCCGCCGGAACTTTTTCCGCACCGGCAGAAAGGATAAGGTCTTCGGCGGGAACGATAAAATCCGCCGCCGGCGGTTTTTCTGCCGCCGCCTTTTCTGCCGCCGCCTTTTCCGCCGCTTCCGCTTCTGTTCCGGTTGGGACGGGAGCTTCTTCGGCGGGAATGGTAAAACGGAAAACCGATCCGCCGTTATGGTTGGGAACCATCTCGATGGTTCCCCCCATAAGTTCCACCATGCTGCGGGAAATGGCCAGCCCAAGGCCGGTCCCGCCGAAGCGCCGGGTGTGGGAAGAATCGGCCTGCATGAAGGTGGTAAAAAGCCGTTCCCGCGCTTCTTCGCTTATGCCAATTCCCGTATCCGCCACCGATACGCTAATGGTCCTGTTCCGGGAATCGGCTCCCGGCGATACGGCGGCGCTGATGGTAATTGATCCCTGGGGGGTAAATTTTACCGCGTTTTTAACCAGGTTGATTACAACCTGGCGGAATTTTCCGGCATCCCCCAGCATGGGTTCCTGCGAAGCGGAATCCAAATCAAGCGTTACTTCCAGGCCTTTTTTGCCTGTTTCCAGAGAAAGCATCTCCGCCGCCTGCAGGATGGTTTTGGCGGGAGAAAAGGGAATCCGTTCCAGTTCCATTTTTCCCGCCTCAATTTTGGAATAATCCAGAATATCGTTTACCAAAGAAAGAAGCACCTCGGTAGAAAATTTTATCTGCCGGGTATATTCATCCTGATTTTTTGCGAGTAACGTGCTTTCCAGCAATTCTGTCATGCCGATGATTGTCTGAATGGGAGTGCGGATCTCGTGGCTCATCACAGCCAGAAAGCGGCTTTTGGCTTCCATGGTTTTTTCGGCGATCCGCATATCTTCCTGTAGTTTTTCTTCTGCTTCAATTTCTACTGTTTCATCGTTCATGATAAAACCGACAAAGGGCCCCCGGCCGGAAAGATCTACCCGGGGATCATGGCTCATTTTCCATGCGTAAATTTTAAACCAATGGACATTGTTAAACTTGTCCCGGTAGGGGGTTTTAAAATCCATGTGATCGGTATTGTCGTTGTTGATAAGTTTGGAAAGCAGATTGGAAAAACGAACCGTGTCATGGATAGGCAAAAAATCAATGGAAGAGCCAAGTCTGGCGTTGTTGCTCTTAATATCTACCGGAGTTCCCGAAAGGTAAGCGATAAGCCTGCTAAAACTATCGTTCCCCGCCACAAGGATCCCCGACTTGTCCGCAATGGCCATGGCAGTTCCGGCATCCTTAAAAAAGTGGAAGTAGGTGCTTTGGAGTCCTTTAAAGAAGGGTTTTTCAACGTTCTGTTCGCTGCCTTCTTCCATGGCTAAAAATTGACCCGGAGTATTTCCAGGGCCTTTTTAAAGATATCCGCCGGTTTAAGGGGCTTGGTAAGATAACTTTTAATCCCCATTTGAAAAGAGCGGATCACCGTTTCCCGCTGGTTTATGGCAGAAAGAACGATAACCGGAGTTTCAATACCCCTGTCCTTAAGTTCCCGCAATACGGCAAAACCATCGGCCCTGGGCATAAGCAGATCCAAAAAGATAAGATCAAATTTTTCTTTGTCCATCCCGGCTATAAATTCCGCTCCATCGGCATACAAGCTTAGGTCTATATCAAAACCGTTAAAGGTATTTTTGATAAGTTCCCGGATAATATCATCATCGTCAACGGCGGCAATACGAAGGCCCGTAAGGCTGTCCTTTACATCTTCAATGGTAAACTTGGTTTCGCCGTCAAAGCGGAGCATCATGGATTCACCGGAGGTATCCCCCGCCGTCAGCACCCTGTCGCCGATAAGCACAGCTTCTTGTATTTTGTTTTCTGCATTGTCCAGTTCCGCTAAGAGTCCGTCCAGGGCGTACTTGAGGGTACTCACCACCTCAATATCTTTGTATTCCTTCTGGTTTGTGATAAAGGTTTTGGCAAAATCATCCTTGGTAAGGATTCTGATGTTACGCTGTTTTGCTTTGGAAGATTGCAGTATGTTGTTCAGCAGACGCCGGATATTGAAGTCATCGGCGGCGCTTAAACTTATGCCGCTGAGCATAATGATAAGTTTGGGCACCCTGATCTGGTATAGTTCAATAAGTTCAATAATCTTGAAATATAACAGATCCAGTTTGTCCCGGTTTAAGCCCTCGGTAATTTCTACAAAGATAATGTCTTCGTTGACGTGGACTTCTACGATTCCAGGGCTTTCATCGAACTTAAGAACAAGCCCCAGCATTTCCGACAGGGTAGCAAAGAACAGGTCTATATTAACCGGTTTGGTAAAGACGTTTTTGACATTATAGGATACCAGTTCTAAAATCCTTTTTTGATCCAGGGGCTGGGCTATGATGATAACCGGAATGGGCGCCAAACTGGGACTGGCCTTTTTTTGCTTAAGCAGTTCCATACAGCCCTGGCGGCTTAGGTTATAGTCCATAACGACAAGATCCGGCTCTATGCTCCTGAGTTTGGCAAGGCCCTCCAAGCCGCTGACGGCCACGGTAGTTTCAATATCGTTATCGGTCAGCTTCTGCCGGAGGAATTCCCGGAATTGAGTGGTTTCGTCAATAATAAGGATATGTTTCACCCGTCCAGTATAGCGGGATCTGGAAAATTGTTCAATATTTTACTATGATAAAAAGGAAAAAAAGGAATTTGCTTAACGGAGGATCTTATGGGCAAAAAAGCGCTTGTTTTTCTGGCAGCGGGTTTTGAAGAGGTCGAGGCAGTAACGCCCATCGACTATCTTCGCCGCGCCGGTATCGCTGTTACTATTGCTGCCGTTGGGCAGGACCGGCTTGTAAAGGGCGTCCACGGCATCGTTTTTACTGCCGATACGACCATAGGGGAACTGGAAAAATCCGGCGGCCTTTCTGCCGCTGCCTGGGATGCGGTTTTTGTTCCCGGCGGTATGCCCGGCGCATCGAACCTGGCAGCCTGTGCCCCGGCAGGAAACTTCTATAAAGCCATGGCCGCCGCAGGCAAAGTAAGCGCCGCCATCTGCGCTTCCCCGGCGGTGTTTCTGGCGCCCCTGGGTATCCTGGAAGGAAAGTGGTTTACCTGTTACCCCGGCATGGAAAAGCAGGTTTCTTCCGGAACCTGGACAAGCGGCCGGGTTGTGGTTGATGGCAATCTTATTACCAGCAGAGGCCCCGGCACCGCTGCGGATTTTGCCTTGGCGCTGATAGAAAAACTGCTTGGCCCGGCGGAAGCGGAAAAACTGGTAAAAGATGCTTTGCTGTAAAAGGGAGGTGGATGAACTTTAGACCGATGTGATCCAAAGACTGACTGGGTATCGGTTTTTTATTCGCCGGGGGTTAGGTCCAATACCAAAAGTGATGAGGATATTAAACCGCTAAGATAAAGAGAATATGGTGCCACAACCTTACTTCTTTTACTTTTTCGACTTTGCGGTAATAAAAATTTGCCCCATAAAAAGGAAATGGCCGTACTGTTGTATTGCCCACTACTTTTTAGTATACTTAGGAACGTGGAGCTAGAGATTGTTTGTATACCAGCAGCCTTCAAACATGGTATAAGCGAAGAAAATATACGGTGGGCTGTTATCCATCCCAGGTATGAAGGCCCCATTGAAGATGAGGAAAACAGATATATCGTTCTGGGGTTTGATCGTGCTGGTAATTTGCTTGAAATTATGTACAACCGGCTTAATGAAAAAAAGGTTAAGGTATTCCATGCAATGAAGTGTCGGAGTATCTTTTTTAGCTTGCTGGACGTATAGGAGAAAACGATGACTGATCTTAGAAACGGAATCGACATGACCAATGAAGAATATGACGCTCTTGACGAATACTACACCAAAAACCCTCCCAAGGTGGATCCCGCCAAAAAAGGTGGTATTTTTACCCGCCAGAAGGAACTGCTTGACGTGCTGGATAGGGTATCCGCCGATTATATTATGAATCGGGCTATGTTTACAAACAAGCTGCCTGTTCAAATCATCGGTGAGATGGTTCGAGAAAAAATTACTGCTCAAGCGTAGGCTATCCGTTCCCCGTTCCCGGCCTCTCCAGCACCAGGGCAGCAGCGGCATTTCCCGCTTTGCCGCAAACTTCGGGGTTTTGACCCCGAAGCCAGGCGGCCAAAAAACCTGCCGCAAAGGCATCTCCTGCGCCGGTACTTTCCGCCCCTTCTACCGGCTGGGTGGGGATTGTCCACATCGTGTTGTTTTGAGAGACCACCGCCCCCCGTTCAGCGCATTTTACTACAAGCAGGGGAAAACCCGGCTTTGGCCCCGGGGGGAGTAATCCGGCCGGTGGAAGGTTTTTTTTATCCGGGGCAAAAGCAGCAGCTTCGTTTTCATTCATAAAAAGGATCACCGGAAAATGGCTGCTCAGGGAGCAGATAAGCGCCGCGTGTTCTGTGGCATTATCCGCCGTTCCCGGATCCAGCGCCAGGGTTAGCGAATGTTTTTCCGCCAGTTCCAGAAGCCGCCGGAGCAGGTTTTCTCTTTCCAGGAGAAAACCTTCCAGCATAAGGATCTTTGGCGTACCGCAGGAATTGTGCTGTGTGTGGGCGGCAGATTTGCCGGAAAACAGATCTTCGTTTATGTCGGCGGTTTCCAGTTCCAGCGCCGCCGCCGGAGAAGCGGCGATACGCCGTTCCCCGCCTGAAGTCAGGCTGATAAACATCCCTGTGGGGGATTGTTTCCGGGCCAGATACAGTTCCACCCCGGCGCACCTTAGTTCTTTTTCAAAGAGGGTGCCAAAGCGGTCAGTATGTTCTCCGCCTGGGATAGAAAGACCGCCGACAGCGCCGGCAAAGGCCGTTTTTACTCCCAGCCGGGCGGCAATTTTTGCGGTATTTGCCGCGCCGCCTCCGGCGCAATATACCGGCGGCGGTACGGCGGGTAAAGCGGCAAGAATGGCCGCGGCAGTTTCGGCGGGTACATGCTGTACCGGCTTTGAGAGGCCAAAGTCTTCGCAGAAATTCCCAAACCGTGTTTTGGGAATTTCCGCGAAGACATCAACCATGGCATTACCTATGCACAAAAGTTCGGCCGCATCCATTCCAGAACCGGCCGCATCCATTCCAGAACCGGCCGCATCCATTCCAAAACCGGCCGCATCCATTCCAAAATCGGCCGCATCCATTCCAAAATCGGCCATTACTTTGGCAGTGCAATAATCTCTTGTAACTCAGGACTTTTTGCCAGTTCGCCCTTAAGGCTTTCTGCCCGGCCCTTGTTTACATAATCCTTACTCTGGAAGGAATAGGTAAACTTGGTGTGAATGTCGTAGGTCCCCGCCATGAGGGCGTAGGCATCCTCGGTCATTACCAGTTCTTCATCGGTGGGGATAATGTACACCGGAATCTTCGATTCAGGTTTGCTGATAAGCGTTTCCGTATTCCGGGTATGGGAGCTTTTGTTTTTCTTTGGATCGTATACAATGCCGATTCCTTCAAGGCCGGCGAGGATCTTTTCCCGCATAAAGAAGGCAAACTCGCCGACCCCGGCGGTAAACACCAGCGCATCCACCCGGCCCAGCGCCGCTATATATCCGCCGATATATTTTTTTACCCGGTGGGCTTCCATGTCCTGGGCAAGCAGGGCCTTTTTATCGCCCGCTTCTTTTGCCTTTTGAATATCCCGGCGGTCCGTATATTGTCCGGTAATTCCCAAAAGGCCGCTTTTTTTGTTAAGGGCGCTTTCCGCTTCGGCGGCGCTCATGCCGGTTTTTCTCATCATATAAAAGGGCAGCGCCGGATCAAGATCGCCGGAACGGCTTCCCATAATAAGTCCCTCCAGGGGAGTAATGCCCATGGAAGTATCAAAGGAAAGGCCGTCTTTGACGGCATTGATGGACGAACCGTTTCCCAGGTGACAGATGACAAGGTTTGTTTTAAAGGGATCTTTCCCCAGCAGTACTGCGGCCCGTTTGGCGGTATAAAGGAAACTGGTACCGTGGAAACCGTAACGGCGCACCGAATATTTTTCGTACCATTCATAGGGTACCGCATAGAGGAACGATTCGGGGGGCATGGTCTGGTGCCATGCGGTATCCATTACCGCGCAGTGGGGCACCGTGGGCAGCACTTTTTTGGCCGCCTGAAGCCCCAGGATCTGGGCGGGGTTGTGGAGCGGTGAAAGATCGGCAATGTCGTTAAAAGCGGCCAGCACCGTATCGTCTACAATAACCGATTTGATGAATTTGTCGCCGCCGTGGGTTACCCGGTGGCCGACGGCGCCGATGGCCGACATATCCGTTAGGCAGCCCTTTTCTTTGTCCGTCAGGGTTTTGATAATAAGATCCACCGCATCCAGATGGCTGGGACAATCGTGGTTTAGGGTAATCTCTTCCTTTCCCTTTACCTTGTGATTGATAAAGGAACCGCCCACGCTTACCTTTTCTACCACTCCCACGGCCAGTACATCTTTGGTATCCCAATCGTATACCTGATATTTGGCAGAAGATGATCCGCAGTTCAATGTTAAAATTACCATGTTTTCCTCGCTTGCAAATTTATAGCTTTTTAGAAAAAGCTCTTATAACAATTCATTACGGCCCTTGGCCCTGATTTGTTCCACAATTTCCCGGACATGCTGGGTTTCGCCTTTTTTAGCCACCAGTACGCTTCCCGGTCCGCCGGTTTTTCCCGACCGTACCACCACAATAAGATCCTCCGTTCCCAAAAGGGCCACGGGTATGTCGGAATCGACAAAACAATCTTTTGTATGAAGCTCATAAATTTCCGAGCGGGTTCCAACGGTAGTGGAAACCGGGGTTCCGCTGCCCGATTTGAGCATCTGCGCATACTCGTCCCAGCTTCCTACATCAAACCAGTCAAACCCGGCGTTTACCATAACCGTATCGGAACTTTTTTCCGCAATGGCATAGTCAAACGAAACAGACTGCGCCTTTTTGTAGGCTTCCCCCAGATTGAACCATTCCCAGAGTATCCGGAGTCCCCGTTCGGTCCGGAAGGACCGTTCGTCCGGAGCACGGAGTGCGCCAAAGGGAAGAATAACTTCCGGCGCGCTGCGGCGGAATTCGTTCAGTATAAACTTGGAAGAGAAGGCAAACATACCTGAATTCCAAAAAAAGTTTCCCGCCTTGATGAACGATTCTGCCTTTTCCCGGCTTGGTTTTTCCCGGAAAGAAAGAACCTTGAATACCTTTGGTTCTTCCGCCAAACGGGAAACCAATTTGCCCGCTTCAATATAACCATAACCGGTATCGGCCCCCCGGGGTTTGATGCCAAAAATTGCCAGTTTATCTGCCTGGGCAAAGGCTTCCGCTGCCGCCGCATCCACGATAAAACGTTCCAGGGGTGCAATAATATGATCGCTTGTAAGGACCAGCACCTTCCGTTCTTCCCCGGACATCCAGTCGATAAAGTTTACTGCGCAGGCAATGGCCGGGGCGGTATTTTTTGCCGCCGGTTCGGGGATCAATACCAGGTGTTTTAGCTCTGCGGGGCTGTATCTTTCGCAGGCCCTGACAATGTGGGCAGCGTGGGACTGTCCGGCAATGATAATCACCCTGCCATCCCCCTGGCGGTCTATTACTGCCAGGGCCCGGTCTACCGCAGTGTTAAAAAATGTTCCCGGCATAATGGCATCGCCCTGATCGTTTGAAGGGGGAGCAGGCAGAAACTGTTTGGGGATCCGGCTGTTACTGGCGGGCCAGAGCCTGGTACCGGAACCTCCCGCCATGATAATGCAATCGTTGAACATGGTTAATACAGTATAAAACAGGATACGGTCCAGTGCAAGCTTACTGTTTTGTCCTGCTTCCCAGGGTTACAAGTCCATAAACAAAGAGGGCAATTCCGGTAAAACCCGCATAGAGGGCAAAAAGGCCCCGGTATCCGGTATTTTCTACCAGGGCGCCGCCCAACATATTCCCCATGAGGGCAGGAAGCCCCGAACCCAGGGCCAGGTACACCGACATGCCCGTTCCCCGCTTCTCCGGCGGAAAGGTGACGGTGATAAAATTCACCGCCGCCGGGTGGTAAATTCCAAAACAGAGGGAATGGAGCATTTGGGCGGCGATAATGCAGGCTTTATAGGGAAAAAGCGCCCAGACCAGGAGCCGGACGCTGATTCCCGCAGCGGACAGCGCCAAAAGGGGGAGGGGGCCAAAACGGCGGATCAGGCGGCCGGAAAGAAACATACAGGGCACCTCCGCCGCCGTGGCCAGGGCAAACATCAGCCCCACCGCGTCCCAGCGGAGTACTTCCGTAAGGTAGAGGGGAAAGTAGGTGTACACCGCCGCCATGGCAAGCCGGCAAAGAAAGATAATCGAAAAACCGCCGATAAAAAAAGCCGACATCAGGGGGAGCCGGCCCGAACCCGGCGCTGGCGAAAGAACCCGGCCGCTGTTCCTGTGGAAGCCGGGGTTCCGTCCAAATGTTTTAAGAGCGGCCCCGGTTTCCACTAAAGTTGAAGCCCCCGGCAGGAGCATGATGGGAATTATCGCCGCCACAGAAGAAAGTCCAATCCAAAAGGAAATGGTCCCCGCACTATGGGGTTTGAAGAACGGCGTCCATTGCAGGAACAGGGTAAACAAAATAAAGCTAAGCGAGCCGGTTACCCTGATCTTTCCATAATCCCCGGTTTTACCAATCTGAATTGTGGTCACTGCATCCAGAAGAGAAGTGGTGGACCGGAATCCAAAGGCCATAAGGGCCAGCATCACCATGCTGATTAATGGGTGGATAAACACTATGAGGGGAACCACCGCCAGAACAGGCAATACCGTGGCAGTGATGAGGGCCATGCGGTAGTTTCCTGTCCGGTCCGTCAGATAGCCGAATACAAAGGGCCCTGCCACACCGGCCCCTTCAAAGACACCCAAGAGTATTCCCACCCAAAAAGGACTGTACCCCAAACCCCGGACCAGGATAGAAAGATAGGGAGTAAGCGCCCCATAAACCATGAAGGTACAAACAAATGAAGGGATAAAACGGTTTGGGTTAACGGGTTGGATCATGCAGACCTATCGCTTAACTGCATCCCGTGGTACCTCCGCAGGTGTCACACTTCATGCAGGTACCGTTCCGGACCAGCGTGAAGGAACCGCAGCCTGGGCAGGGGTCGCCCTCGTAACCCTTGATCCGTGCCTGGGCGATGCGGGCCGCTTCGGTGTCGCCGCTGCGGTGTTTTGCCATAACGGCTTTTGGCGCGGCGGATTTTGTTTCGCTTTTTCCCCCGTTTGCGCGGGAACCGCTATGGGCTGTGCCGCTGTCCAGCACAAGCGCCTCGCCGCGTGTGCCGGTAGCTTCCAAATCCTCAGGTTTTACTTGGCCCAGATCGCTGCGTTTAAGGTAACTAATCGCCAAATCCCGGAAGATATAATCGATTACGCTGGTGGACATCTTGATATAGTCGTGGCCCTGGACCAAACCGTTGGGTTCAAAGCGGCTAAAGGTAAAGGCATCCACATATTCCTCCAGGGGCACGCCGTATTGGAGGCCCAGCGAAACGGCGATGGCAAAACTGTTTAGCAGGCTGCGGAAGGCGGCCCCTTCTTTGTGCATGTCAAGAAATATTTCCCCCAGTTTGCCGTTGTCGTATTCACCGGTACGGATAAAAATTGAGTGGCCGCCGATTTTTGCCTTTTGGGTATAACCCGAACGGCGGTTGGGAAGGGGCCGCCTGAGTCCCCGTACATCGCCTCGGCGGCGGTCAAAGCGGGCCGGAGTTTCCAGATTTTTCTGGAGGGCAAGAATTGTATCCGCCAGCGGGTCCGTACCGGGGGCAAATGCCGAAAGAGGCTGGGAGAGTTTTGATCCGTCTCGGTAGAGGGCCACCGCTTTAAGGCCGCTCTTCCACGCCAGCATATAGGCGCCCTTAACATCTTCGTAATTTGCTGCATTGGGCATATTGATCGTCTTGCTGATTGCCCCGGTAATAAAGGGCTGCACCGCCGCCATGATTTCTACATGGGCTTCCCAGGGTATGGACCGGCTGCCGTTTTTTCCCGAAGGAGTGGCGGTGTCGAAAACAGAAAGATCATTTTCCTTAAGCCCCGGCGCTCCTTCCAGGCCCATGGTTCCGCAGACATGGAGTTCCGCCCCGGCAATGTCCTTATCGCTAAAACCCAAATGTTTAAGCAGGCTGAACCCCGGGAGGGACCAGGTTGATTCGGGGATGGCAAGTTTTTTCTCCACAAAATCTTTGCCCAGTATCCAGGGATTAAAAACGCTGTCCAGCGAAATGGCATTATCCGCGGCGGCTTCGGCGGCGGCGAGGGCCTCTGGCGTAAAACCCTTGGCGGTGAGGCTTTCCGGATTAATAAAGGGCGCGCCCTTAAATGTTTTGTGTCCCGTAGCATAGGCGATGATTGCTTCTATTTCGCTTTTTTTGTAACCCAGGGCTTCCAGCGCCGGAGGTACCGATTGATTGATGATCTTAAAGTAACCGCCCCCGGCGAGTTTTTTGAATTTTACCAGGGCAAAATCCGGCTCCACTCCGGTGGTGTCGCAGTCCATAAGCAGGCCGATAGTTCCCGTGGGGGCAATGGCGCTTACCTGGGCATTGCGGAAACCGTGGGCCTCCCCCAACTCCAGCGCCCGGTCCCAGGATAAACGGGCTGCCTCCAGCAATTCCGCCGGTATTTTTCCGCCGGACTTTGCCGAAGCAAAGTTGGCGGGATCGATCCCCCGGGGAATAGTGTGGAGCCCTTCGTATTCATCAGCCTGTGCATTGTAGACCGCCCGGCGGTGGTTCCGGATTACCCGGAGCATCGCCGCCTGATTATCGGCATAACGGATAAACGGCCCCAGGGAGGCGGCTATCCTGGCGGACTGTGCATAGGCCTCACCGGAAAGGATCGCCGAAAGGGCAGCGGCCACGGTACGGCCTTCTTCCGAATCGTAGGCCAGGCCCATCACCATAAGAAGGCTTCCCAGGTTGGCATAACCCAGACCCAGGGTACGGTACTGGTAAGAAAGTTCGGCGATACGGGGCGCGGGAAACTGGGCCATGACCACGGAGATTTCCAGAATGGTGGTCCAGATGTCGATGGCGTGGAGATAACCGGGAATGTTAAAAGCTTTTTTCTTCCGGTTGTAGAGGGTCCCCAAATTTATCGACGCCAGGTTACAGGCCGTATCATCAAGGAACATATATTCCGAACAGGGATTGCTGGCCCGGATCTCCCCCCCCGCAGGACAGGTATGCCAGTCGTTGATCGTTGTATGGTACTGGAGACCCGGATCGGCGCACTGCCAGGCAGACCGGGCCATGCGGGACCAAAGCTCCCGGGCTTTAACGGTTTTAACCGGAATCCCCGATACCCGTTCCCGCAATTCCCAGGTGCCGTCTTCGATTACGGCTTTCATAAAATCATCGCTTACCCGGACGCTGTTATTCGAGGACTGGCCCGATACGGCATTGTAGGCTTCGTCATCCCAGGCAGTGGAAAACACCGCCGGGTCTGCCGGTTTTGGATTGGAAAGTTCGTCCTGTTCAATACGGCGAAGCAGCTGGTAAAGGTAGGTGGGCGGCATATTTTCTTCCAGCGCCGACCGGAGGGCCTCCGCCAGTTCATGGTTTTTGTCCACAGCAAAAGCATCTTCCGCAGGGCCCCGGAAAGAAGCTACGGCCTTCCGTACCGCTTCCAGATGTTTTTTGATAACGAGGGATCCGGTTACCATGGAAGCAACCTTGTGTTCTTCCTGGGCCTTCCAGTCGATGTAGGCTTCCACATCGGGATGATCCGCATCCAGGGTAACCATCTTGGCTGCCCGCCGGGTGGTGCCGCCGGATTTTATCGCCGACGCAGACCGGTCCCCTATTTTAAGGAACGAAAGCAGCCCGGACGAAACACCGCCGCCGGAAAGTTTTTCATGAGACGCCCGGAGCCGGGAAAAATTTGACCCCGTACCGGAACCGTACTTAAAAAGCCGGGCTTCCCTGGTTACCAGGTCCATGATGCCCCCTTCGTTTACCAGGTCGTCTTCTATAGAAAGGATGAAGCAGTTGTGAACAACGATATTGCCTGCAAGAAAATCGCCGCTCTGGGTTTGGATATCGTATACGGGCATTTCCCCAAGATATTCAAGCCGCACTACCGGTTCAAAACGAAGAGGGGGTATTGATTTTCCGCGTACCGGAGCATCAAGAGATGCAGAAAGTTTATCCTGTTTTTCTTCCGATATAAAACCAATAAGATCCCGGAATTTTTTTCGTTCACTTTGGTAGGCTATAATCAAATGGTAATAGGTATGGCGGTTGTTCCGTTTATCACGGCATGGAGAAATACGGCTATAGATACCCAGGTTTGCCAGCAGCTGCTGGGTATCACGGATAAGTCCTTCGGAAATACTTCCCAAAACAACATCAAAAGAATCGGTTTGTCCCGCATGGGATCGAACAGTACCATCGGCCTGAAAGAGAGCAGAGAGATATGCCGTAACGGCCTTGTGTCCACTTTGTAAAATTACTTCCGGAACCCGCATATCCAGCCCGCGTTTTTCTGCGTTGTATTTTTCTACAAAGGGCCGGAGCTTTTCTCCGTAAAGCCTGATTCTGCGAAGCGTAAGGTTTTTATCCTGGGTTGCTACCGGGCTTACATGGTAATGAATCCCGGCAAAAACTTTTTGTATATGAGGTATAAGAAAATCATGTTCATCATCGCAGGCTGTCATAAATTCCACAGTCAGGGAGGTGTTGGTTCCTTCTTTATACTGACCAACAAATCCATCACCGCTAAGCCAGGCAGCCAAAACAGCCTCACTTATGTCAAGGTCTGCTGCAGTATCATTGTCTATCGCCGTATTGGTAACTTGCAGCAATCTCATACCGCTCTGTAATTTTCCTGCTTCAATCCATTTTGCTTCCCCGCTTCCTGCCATATCATCAGCAAGAACCAGATGATCCGGCGTTGCTTCCAGGGTGTTGCCGTTTTTAAGAACAACCCGTATTACCGGTTTTATTCCGTTTTCTTTGACTGCCGCAATGCCGGTGATGCCATCCTTGCAGTATACTTTTGTTCCCACCGCATTCCGGTCTACCAGGGTGCCGATAGAAACCGGCCCATGAGGCGTACTAACAAGCGCATGCCGGGGCAGACACGCATGTGGCTGCGGCCGCTTGTAGGCGCTGCCGGATTTTTTGGTAACCCCGTCCGCCGGATCGGTATAGTAGTGTCCCTGGGCGGGGCCGTCGATGCCGTACACCGCATAAAGCCCCGTGTTGAACCATTGAGGGCTGTTGGGGGCGGCCATCTGGCGGGCCAGCATATAACAGGTTTCATCGTAGAAGGCCTTTTCGTCAGCGGCGCTGTCGAAAAAGCCGTTCCGGCGGCCCCAGTCAAGCCAGGTAAAGGCCAGCCGGTGAAAGACCTGGCGGGCGTCGTGTTCCGCCCCGTCATCGGGCAGTTCCGCGCCGGGGTCCCCGGCGCTTAGGGCAGGGGCCCATTCCCGCCAGGCATAACGTTTTTCCCGGGGAATCCCCGCTTTACGGAAGTACTTCTGGGCCAGAATGTCTCCGGCAATCTGGCTCCAGAAAGCGGGAACAATTACTGTTTCTTCTTCAAAAATAGCTTTACCGTCAGGATTGCGAATTTCGCTCCGCCGTTTTTCCCAAAGAATATCCTTGTAGGGCCCGTTTTCCGGGTCCGTAAAAAAGCGTTGTATCGTCATAGTTTCCCCATATATAGTGTGATTTATTGAGAGTACACCATATAGATGGGGTATGTCAATCCCTGTTGCATAAATTTACTACTCTTTGTATATTTATACGGTCATGATACAACTGAACAATGTTTGTAAAGATTTCGGTCACCTCACGGTACTAAAGAACATCAACCTTCATGTTAGCGAAGGGGAAAAGGTTGCGATTATCGGGCCTTCGGGATCCGGTAAAAGTACCTTGATTCGTTGTATCAACGGCCTGGAAGAGCCCACTTCGGGTAAGGTGTTCCTTAACGGGGAACATCTGGTTCATACCAACAAGGTTATGATGGTCCGGACCTACTGCGCCATGGTTTTCCAGCAGTTTAACCTCTACCCCCACATGACGGTACTTAAAAATATCACCCTGGCGCCGGTAAAACTGCAAAAAAAGACCAAGGCCGAGGCGGAAGAAATTGCCTACCATTATCTGGATGTGGTGGGACTGCGGGACAAGGCCCATGCTTATCCGGCTACCCTTTCCGGGGGCCAGCAGCAGCGTATTGCCATAGCCCGGGCTTTGGCGACACGGCAGAAGATACTTCTTTTTGACGAACCCACCAGCGCCCTGGACCCGGAAATGGTACAGGAAGTGCTGGATGTAATCATCCGTCTGTCCCATGACGCTATCACCATGGTGGTGGTAACCCACGAGATGGCCTTTGCCCGCCAGGCAGCGGACCGGGTAATCTTTATGGATAACGGGATTCTGGTAGAAGAAGGCAAACCGGATGAGCTTTTTAGCAATCCAAAAAATGAACGGACCCGTACGTTCCTGGGTAAGATTCTACATTAAATAATAAATAATGCGTAAAAACGCATAAGTTACATAAAAAAGGAGAAACACATGAATGTAACAAAAAGAACGGTTTTGGGACTTGGCGCGGCGGTATTGGCGCTGCTGATCTTAAGTTCCTGCGGCGGCAAAAAAGCGGACCCCCTGGAGGCAATTAAATCCGCCGGGGTCCTCAAGGTGGGAGTTAAGTCGGACGTTCCCAAATTCGGCCTGCTTAACACTGCTTCCAATCAGTACGAAGGTTTGGAAATTGAGCTTGCCAAACTTATCGCCAAGGATCTTCTGGGGGATCCTTCCAAGGCGGTCTTTACTCCGGTTACCGCAAAAACCCGGGGGCCCCTTCTGGATAACGGCGAACTGGATCTTATCATTGCCACCTTTACCATTACTGAAGAACGGAAGCTTACCTACAACTTTACCACTCCCTACTATACCGATGCGGTGGGGCTCCTGGTAAAAAAAGCTCCCGCTTACAAAAGCCTTGCGGATCTTAACGGCAAAGTGATCGGTGTGGCCCAATCCGCCACGAGCCGCCAGGCCATTGCCGATGCCGCCGCCGCACTGGGAGTCAAGGTTGATTTCCTCGAATTCGCCACCTATCCGGAAATCAAGGCAGCCCTGGACTCGGGCCGGGTGGATGTTTTTTCGGTGGATAAATCAATACTCAACGGTTACCTGGACGACACTACCCAGATCCTGCCGGATGCTTTTTCTCCCCAGAATTACGGGGTTACCAGCAAGCTGGACAATAAAGATCTGGCGGCCCATGTGGACGGCCTTATTACCAAGTGGCTTGGGGACGGAACGATTGCCGGCCTTGTTAGTCAGTTTGGCCTTTAAGCAGACAGGTTTATGAGCAGCGGGCCCTTTGCTGTTTGGCGCTGGTTACGGCTTTTCCAGGACTACTCGATTTTTCTGGAAGGCCTTGTAATCACCCTTGTAGTGGCGGCGCTGGCCCTGCTGCTTGCTCTGGCACTGGGGATTGTTTTTGGTCTTTTTTCTACATCCGCAATAAAACCCCTGCGGGGCGTTTCCCGTGTGTATGTAGAATTTTTTCAAAACACTCCCCTGGTGATCCAGATCTTTTTTCTTTACAATGCACTCCCCTATGTGGGAGTGGTGCTCAATGTACTGGTTATCGGGGTTCTGGGGGTAGGGATATACCACGGCGCCTATGTGGCAGAGGTAGTCCGGGCGGGGATTGGCTCCGTACCCAAGGGCCAGACAGAAGCGGCCCGTTCCCAGGGTTTTTCCTATATCCAGTCCATGCGCTGGATTATCCTGCCCCAAACGGTAACGATCATCCTTCCTCCCCTGGCTAATCAGGCGGTAAACCTCTTTAAAAACACCTCCGTACTGGCCCTCATCGCCGGGGGCGACCTTATGTACCGGGCCGATTCCTGGGCCGCCAACGGTACCTTAAGTTACGGTCCCGCCTATGTGGTTACGGGGTTCTTGTACTTCCTGCTCTGTTTTCCCCTGGTTACCTGGGCCCGGCGGCACGAGGCAAAAATCAAAAACCGCGATACCCTGCAGGTGCTGGTCCAAACATCCTTAATGGGGGAAAGCTGATGCACGTCCTGGCAGATATTTTTACCCCCGGTAATACCCGGTTCATTGTCTGGGGACTCTTTACCACCCTGGCGGTTTCGGTAAGTACGGTGTTTTTTAGCGTTCTTTTTGGATCCATACTGGCCCTGTGCAGAAATTATGAAAAACGAATCTTTGGCAAGATTGCTTCTGTGTACATCGAAATTTTCCGCAGCACGCCGCTGCTCCTCTGGGTGCTGGCCTGTGTTTTTCTTGTCCGGGGCGGTACTTCCCTTATCCGGGGTTCTCTGGCGCTTACCCTCTACACTTCTTCGGTTATTGCAGAGATAGTCCGGGGGGGCCTTAATTCGGTAGCCAAGGGCCAGTTTGAAGCGGCCCGTTCCCAGGGTTTTGGTTTTTTGCAAACCCTCTGGTACATTGTATTACCCCAGTGTTTCAGGCGCATTGTGCCTTCCCTCATGAGTCAGATAATTACCACGGTAAAGGACACTTCGTTTTTTGCCCAGTTTGCCATCACCGAATTTTTCTTTAATACCAAAAACCTTATGTCAAGCCTGCCCCACGAAGGCGTAACAATCAGTACCGCCCATATTTTTGTCATCTTTGGCTTTATCGCCCTTATTTATTTTACGATTAACTTTTCCCTTTCCTGCATTGTACGAAGCCTGGCAAAAACAGAACAGCAGTTGGAGGCTTCTTCAGGGACAGCGGTAAAAGAGGTCTAATCCATGTTATGCTGACAGTGCTTGCTTCATGGTCTTTTTCATTTGATGGAACTAGGTTATTATGTTTTTCATGCGATGAAATGCCGCAAACAGCTGCGGGATATCGCAAATATTTAGGAGAGACATGACTAACATGATGACCGATGAAGAAGCAGATGCCCTTGACGAATTGTACACAAAAACAATTCCTCCCCTGCAAACAGGCGCGGGCGGTCCCTTAACCCGTCAGCGCGATCTGCTGCGTTCTCTTGATGAAGTGGCCGCTAATTACCTTATCACCAAAGCGGCAGCTACTCATAAAACGATATCCCAGCTTATTGGCGAAATGGTAAGAGAAAAAATCGCCGTTGCCCCATAGGTACCAATGAGGATCGTTCTTGTTCATTACCATCTGCGGCCCGGCGGGGTAACCCAGGTTATACTTCACCAGGCGGAAGCTTTGCGGGAGGCCGGGGAAGAGGTGCTGGTCCTCTCCGGCGAAGCGCCGCCGTTGGCCGAAAGCTGGGAGGGAATTCCCGTTACGGTAATTCCCGGCCTGCACTATGACCGCTACCGGCCAAGCGCCGACACAACCGACACTGCCGAATCTGACAGCAAGCGCCGGGCCGCTTCGCTGGATTTGGCAAAAGCCCTGGAAGCAGCCATAAGCTCCCGCTGGCCCAGTTCCGGCGGAACGGTTCTTGTGCATGTACACAATCCGCTGATACGAAAAAACAGCCTTCTTGCGGGGGCGTTAAAGGCCCTGGCCGGAACCTTTCCCCTGTTACTGCAAAACCACGACCTGGCCGAGGATTTTCGTCCCGATGTTTATACCGGCTGCCAGTATCCGGAAAACTGCCACTATGCGGTGATCAACAGCAGGGATTACCGCTTTCTTCTGGAGGCGGGACTTAAACCCGAAGGGCTCCACCTGCTTCCCAACGAAGTGGGGACCCTGGCCGTTACACCGGGACTGCCAAAAACCCGCTACCTCTATCCCGTGCGGGGAATCAGGCGGAAAAATATCGGAGAGGCGCTGCTCCTTTCCCTCTACCTCCCCAAGGCAGACACAAACGGGAAAGTAACGATTACCCAGCCGCCTACCACGGAACAGGATGTTCCGGCCTACCGCCGCTGGAAAGAAACCGCCGCAGAACTGCGGCTCCGCTCTGAATTTGAAGCGGGGGTGGGTGTTTCCTTTGCCGCTGTGATGGGCAGCGCCAAGGCGGTGATCACCACATCGGTTAAGGAAGGGTTTGGGTTTTCTTTCCTTGAACCCTGGACGGCGGGAATTACCGTAACCGGAAGACGTATCGATTATGTCTGCCGGGACTTTGAAGAGGCGGGGCTCAAATTTGATTCTCTTTACCGGAGTATCAATATTCCTGCCGCTTGTACCGAACCGGAAAAACTGCGGAAAAAAGCGGAGTTTGCCCTTTCCAGAGTATACGCCGCCTTTGGCCTGCCGCTGCCCCCCAATGTTCCGGCAGAAGTGGACAGGGCCTTTGGCAGCGGGTCTTTTTTTGACTTTGGCATCATGGACGAGGAATTACAGGAAAAGGTGCTCCGGCTGACGGCGGGGGATAAAACAATCCGGGAGCAAATCCGGAGGGCCAATCCCTTCCTGGAAAACCTGGCCAACTGGCAGCCCGATCCCCGGGCGGCGGAGGCCAACCGCGAAGCGGTATTGGCCTCCTATTCCCGGAAAAAGATCCTTGTACTCTTGCTGGAAACGTACCGCCAAACCCTCAAGTCTGTTACCCAGACCATTTCCCGGCGAAAACTTTTGGAGCGTTACCTTGATCCCGCCCGGCTTTCCCTTGTTGGTATGTCGGAAAGTAATACCGTATCAGCCAGGGAATTATCGTGAACAAAGCGGAAGTCTATAGCTATATACAGATGATCCGGGACAACTCTGCCCCCCTGGAGCCGCTTCCGCTTTTACCCGGCAGCCTGCCTGCGGAATGGGAAACGGCGGAATTCTCGCCGACGGCGGAGTTCTCGCAGACGACGGCGGAGTTTTCGCCGCTGAGGCTGGATGGTATTCGGGCGGTACTTTTTGATATCTATGGAACCCTTTTTGTCTCCGGAGCGGGAGACATCGCCGCCGCTCCGGGTTTTGCTATCGATCCGTCAGCGGGGCAAGAGAAGTTAGAACTAACGCAAAGTGCCGAATTTGAGGCAATGACAAACTACTTCCGTAAAGCTGTCCGGCGCTTCCATGAAGAAGCGCTGGCAGCCGGAAAAACCTGGCCCGAGGTGATATGCGAAGAAATCTGGGCCCGCTATTCAGGGCCTATTCCCCCCGAATGGGAACAGGCCCAAAAACTGCGGAACATCCTGAAACGGATTAGCGGCGCCGGCGCATCCGGTACCGGCGCCAGCGCCGGCCCCGGTTCTGGCGGAACCGTTTCCGGCCGGGCTGGAAGCCTTGGCCGGGAAATGGCCCTGCGTTACGAACTTGCACTTAATCCGGTTTATCCCATGCCGGGGGCGGAAAAAACCCTGCGGGCCCTGGTCTCCCGGGGTCTTGTTCCGGGGATCATCTCCAATGCTCAGTTTTATACGCCGCTTCTCTTTAATGCCTTTTTTAACAAACCGCCGGAAGAATTGGGTTTTGATCCGGGCCTCTCCTTTTATTCCTTTGCCGAAGGGGAAGCCAAGCCCAGCCCCGGGATTTTTGCCAAAGCCCGGGAACAGTTGGCTTTACGGAACATTAAGGCAGAAGAAACCCTCTATATCGGGAACGATATGCGGAACGACATAAAACCCGCCGCCGGGGCGGGTTTTAGGACAGTCCTTTTTGCCGGGGACCGCCGGAGCCTCCGCCTTAGAAGAGAAGACCCCGGCTGTGTAAACCTGCGGCCCGATATGGTCCTTACGGGTTGGCCGGCTTTCAATAAGCTTTTACAAATGCCCGATCAAGGCCGATAATAAAGTAATGTTTTCCAGGGAACTACTAACATTTTTAATCAGGGTAATCACTTCGTGGCAGATCATTGTTGTTACCGTTGCTCTTGTCATCTATATCACGCTGGTGTCCCATGTGGCCCGGATGTACCACCCCCGGGCGAGTTTTTCCTTTAACTCCAAACCCAAAAAAGAAAAAAAGGAAAAACCCGTGGAGGCGGAAGAAATTTCCGGCGGGGGCGACGACGATCTGGGCCTGGAAGAATAAAACACAATCGAGCCAGTTCCAAAATGTCAGATTTTGGAACTGCAACCTATAAAATACGCAGTTTTGTAAGGCTTTTGCCTGAAAAACTGCAAGAGCTGGTGACAAAATAACCGATTTTGGAACCAGCTCAATACAAAGTACTATTTTGAAACAGATACTGCAAAAACCGCAAAAAATGAACATTTGATACAAGCGCCAGACCGCTTATTGCCCTATAAAGGGTGGAGGTGCTTATGGAAAATGAAATTATCGATCCCCGGGATACTATCGATCCCCGGGAAACTATCGATCCCCGGGATACTATCGATCCCTTGGGCAGGGCTGTACAAGAGCTCTTTGGTCTTTCGTATCTCTTTCCCTATCAGCGGCTGGTGGTGGCAAATCTCATTGAGGCGGCGGAAGCGGCGGGTATCCCAATTGAGTGGCCCGGCGGGGGTTGTGCAGAACTATCAGCCTTGGAAAGTGTGGAAGCGCCGGAAACGGACCGGGCGGCGCTGGGCCGCCAACTGGTTATCCTGCCCACCGGGGCGGGAAAATCACTTTGTTTCCAGCTTCCTGCCATGCTTATGGCAGGCCCTACCCTGGTAATTTATCCGATTCTTTCATTGATGGCCGATCAGGAACGGCGGCTGACGGAAAAGGGATTTATGCCGGTACAACTCCGGGGCGGACAAAGCACACAGGAACGGAAAGCGATTTGGCAAAAGATCCGTTCCGGGGAAAGCAAATTTATCATCGCTAATCCCGAGGTGCTCCAAAGTCCCCAGGTGCGAAAAATGCTTCCGGAACTGGGCATTGTGCATACGGTGATTGACGAAGCCCACTGGGTAAAGATTGACTTTTTATACTTATTCTTCAAAGTGAAAATTACTCTGTAAAATAGGCTCCCAAAAGGCCCCTATTTGGTCATGGTGGGGTTTTGGGGGCCTTTTTAAGAAAAATTGAGTATTCTTACATCCTAGCCCAAAAAAGGCCCATATAACCAATCCTCGTCAATATTGACCACTTTTAGAAGTAACGAAAGATTGAAAGTTTGGTTTGTTGTTCATAATTCTCATACTTCTTATATTACAATCAAATACAAACTTTTGGAGGTTTCTATGGCTAAGAAAACAGTGGCAAGTGAAGAAATGAAGACGTTTGATGATTTGACCTTCAAATCTTGGGTCATTGATGGTAATGAACTCAAAGTTGGTGAATCTGGTAGCAAGATGTTTCATGGTGAACTTGAAACTTTGGAAATCAAGGACATCTTCTATGGTGAGCCTTCGAGGACTTGGACGATTGCCATAACCACAGATGACAAAATCCATCTTCTCAAATCGGCAAGAGAAGTCAAGTAGACTTCACCAATCCACCAACCTAAAGGGAAGTCTGAGACTTCCCTTTTTTTATTTTAAAACCACCAAACCACCATTGACAAACCTCCAATTCTATGATATATGATAGTGGGGGTATATGAATGGATATTGAAAGGTTAATTGAAATAAAAGAATATTTTATTGCACAGGGTTATAAAATGAAACCTTCTCTTCCTGATATAGGACATCCTTATGCTCAATCTAGTTTTGATGAAGGTAGATGTTTTTCTATTGATACTTTTGCTGAACAATTTAGATTTAAGTGGGAAAAACAAGGTGATGTAATATCTTTGGAACAAGCATTACCATTTATTAAAAATAAATATCCAGATGCACAACCTGACCCTGCTGAAAATAATCCTAATTGGTATAAGATAATTATTCCAGTTGATCAATCTGATCCAGTTGCATCTTGTTTTGAAATATTCACTAATACCAAAGGAATTATTGGTTATGACAAGAAAATTAAAGACTGAGTAATTTATAGAAGGGAGTTGGAGGTAATGGCAAGCAAGAATTTTGATAATGCTAAGAAGGCAAAGGCTGATGAATTTTATACCCAACTGTCAGACATTGAAAAAGAGTTAAAAAACTACAAAGCCCAATTCAAGAATAAAGTTGTTTTCTGTAATTGTGATGACCCTGAAACTTCAAATTTTTATTATTACTTTGTTTCCAATTTTGATGAACTTAAATTAAAGAAACTAATCACCACTCATTTTGAACTTGATAAACCCAGTTATAAACTTGAATACTATGGTGGGGCAGATGTTAAAGGGGATAAAGAAACAGTAATAAAGAGGGCTATTAAACTTGGTCAAAAAACAAAATTAAAACAAAACTTTCAACAAGGCTCACAAGCAGATTTATTTGAAGTTGAACCTATCAGGTCTTATAGTGGTGATTTTAGATCACCTGAATGTATCGAATTATTGAAACTATCTGATATTGTGGTAACAAATCCACCTTTTTCACTTTTCAGGGAATTTGTTTCACAACTGATTGAATATAAGAAAAAATATTTGATAATTGGGAATGTTAATGCTATAACTTATAAAGAGATATTCAAACTTATCAAGGAAAATAAAATATGGTTGGGGCAGAGCATCCATAGTGGAGACAGAGAATTTCAAGTTCCAGAAAGTTACCCATTAAAAGCAGCAGGTTTTAGAATTGGCCCTAATGGTGAACATTATATTAGAATTAAAGGTGTTAGATGGTTTACCAATCTTGATTATACAGAAAGACATGAAGACCTAATACTCTATAAAAATTATGATGAAAATGAATATCCCAATTTTGATAATTATGATGCAATCAATATTGATGTAACAAAAGATATACCAATGGATTATGCAGGGAATATGGGAGTCCCTATAACATTTCTGGATAAATACAATCCTGAACAATTTGAAATTATTGCATTGGGAATTGTTGGTAGTGTTGAATTCAGTTGTAATAAAGAAATGGAAATATTGAAAGATGGAAAACCAACTGGAAAAACTACAATGAATGCTAAAGGAACTCTTTATATTAAATCAAAAGATAAAACTAAAGCTGCTTTTAGGAATGTAAAAACTGGTGAATATTATGATAGCATTTATGCAAGGATTTTAATTAGAAATCTTAAACCAGTACATAACATTCAAAGGAAAATCTTTTCTTATTGTATCAATGACAGCATCCCTTTGATTATCTTTATAAACAAACTCTCTCTGGAACTTTGGCCTTATATTGAGTTTGCCACCATAGCCATAAACACCTTCTTCTTGATTATCAACATAATCTTTTACAAGGTCTTTAATTAAGATTTCATTAAGTTCAATTTTCATTTTTCTTTTCCTTTTTTTGTATTGACTGGTTTAAGATTTCTAATTAAAATCCTTGCATAAATGCTATCATAATATTCACCAGTTTTTACATTCCTAAAAGCTGCAGGTTTTAGAATTGGCCCTAATGGTGAACATTATATTAGAATTAAAGGTGTTAGATGGTTTACCAATCTTGATTATACAGAAAGACATGAAGACCTATTACTCTATAAAAATTATGATGAAAATG
>BNVB01000021.1 GCA_025997795.1 Spirochaetia bacterium
AAACACCGGACAGCCAAAGGAAGCGGAGGGGCGTAAAATCCCTTTCCGGAAAGGGATTTTACGCCCCTCCGCTTCCTTTGGCTGTCCGGAGTATTCGCCCTTTATGGAAAGAAGAAACACCGGACCCTTCTCTTAACAGCGAAATACGGAACGCTGTTTTGCAATTTAAGCAAAAAGAAGAAAAATCCCAGGGGGAGAACCGGATAGAAAACCGGAAGACCGAACGCCGCAGGGATAAGTTTTCCCTGGATGTGGCGGACCTTAGGACCCAGACCGGCATGGCCGCAGAAGTGGCCCAGCGGGGTCTTAAGGGTGCCGAAGAAATCCGGGATAGGCCGGTACAAGAAATTACCCTGGAATTGCGGCCATCCGGCGAAGGGGCCGGGCAGGCGGAAGAACCGGGAACAGTGCCGGATCAAAACTTCCAGCAAATCCTGGCCCGGGAACTTAACGGGGATCTTTCGGCGGATATTGTTAAACAGGCCGCAGTGATACTCCGGGACGGCGGCGAGGGGGACATCAAACTTACCCTTAAACCAGAAACACTGGGGAAAGTTAAGATACATCTGGAAATGGCCGAAAACAAGATATCGGGGCATATCGTTGTAGAAAGCGAAGAAGCCCTAAGGGCATTTGAACAGGAGATTCATACCCTGGAACAATCCTTCAGGGATTCCGGTTTTGCCGACGCTTCTTTAAGCGCCGCTTTGGATTACCGGAACGGCGGACAGCGGTGGAAGGAAGAGGAAGCGAGCCCCTTCTTTTCTGAGCGGCTGGCCGCTTCCACGTATGCGGAATCGGATCCGGGATTAATGGAAGTATCCGGCGGGTATGCTTCCGCTTATGGATTTAACGTTGTAAATGTACTGGCCTAAGGCCAAGGAGTAAAAGACACAATGGCAGGTGAGATAAACGGAATAGAAGTAAAGACACATATGGGCCCGGAAGAGATGGCCCAGCGGACCCGTGAAGTAAAAGAATTTAATGTTGAAACCTTTGAAAAGGAAAACAACAGAGTTCCCCGGCAGGCCCTGGGGAAAGAAGATTTTCTCCAGTTGTTAATGAAACAGCTGGCCTACCAGGATCCGCTGTCCCCCATGGAAGATAAAGAATTTATCGCCCAGATGGCGCAGTTTTCCAGCCTGGAGCAAATGACCACCATGACCCAGGGGTTTGCCAAACTGAGCGGAGACTTTACCCGCATAGCGGATTACCTTACCGGAACGGAAGCACGGTCGGCCCTGGGTAAATCGGTGGAACTGGTAAATGGCGAACATACCGTTTATGGACAGGTGCAGGCGGTAACCAGGGGAAATAACCCCCAGATCATGGTTAACGGCTCGTACTATGACTGGAACCAGGTAATTCAGGTTGTTGAAGAACAAGGTCTGAATCAGCTTGTTTCTGAATTGTAGGAGGTACCAATTATGATGCGTTCATTATTTTCAGGCGTTTCGGGACTTCAAAACCACCAGACCAGAATGGATGTGGTGGGCAACAATATAGCAAACGTCAATACCACGGGCTTTAAGAAAGGCCGGGTAAACTTTCAGGATATGCTTTATCAACAGATAGCCGGAGCCGCCCGGCCCAGCGAGGATTTGGGGGGCATTAACCCCAAAGAAGTGGGCCTTGGAATGTCGGTAGCTTCTATTGATACGATTCATTTGCAGGGCGCGCTCCAGACCACCGGCGTTCAGACCGATTTGGCAATGATGGGAACGGGGTTTTTTGTATTAAAGAGCGGCGGCCAGAGCTTTTTTACCCGGGCGGGAAATTTTGGCCTGGATAACCAGGGAACACTGGTAAATCCCGGCAACGGTATGCGGGTACAGGGCTGGATGGCCCAGAATGTGGACGGCCGGCAGGTACTGGATGTTTCCCGGGATGTGGAAGACCTTGTTATCCCCGTGGGATCAAAGGATCCCGCCAGGGCCACTACCCAGGTAAACTTTGCCTGTAACCTGGACAAACGGCTTCCCGAACTGCCGGAAAATCCAACCCAGGCCCAAATCAGAGCCAGTACCTGGCGGACCGCCATCAATATTTACGATTCCTTTGGAGAGGAGCATGTGCTTCAGGTTGAATTTACCCGGGTGCCGGGGGTCAACAACAGCTGGAATGCCACGGTGGTGGTAGATCCCCAAAGCGGTGTACCCACTAATGCGGCCATAGGCCTGGGAGAAGATGCTCCCGCCGTGGGTGCCCCCAATGTGTTTAACCTTACCTTTGGCAACGACGGCCTTCTTCTTTCTGCCGTTGACGGCGCAGGAAACGAATCCGGCGGGGAAGGGCAGATTGTTATGAATGTAGCCTACGATGTTCAGGGTACCACCCCCGGGGACGATGGAGCGCCGGTACGGCAGCTCTTTACCCTGGACCTGGGTGAAGTGGGCGGTTATGAACGGGCCATTACCCAGTTTGCCAACACAAGCTCTACCAAAGTGGTAGAACAGGATGGTTATACCATGGGTTATCTGGATAACTTCAAGATCGATCAGAATGGTATTATTACCGGGGTATTCAGCAATGGTACCAACCGGATTCTGGGCCAGGTAGCCCTGGCAAGTTTTGCCAACCAGGGAGGTCTTGAAAAAGCGGGCGAAAATACCTTTGTTCAGTCCACCAACTCGGGGTTGGCCAACATAGGAACCGCCCGGGTGGCCGGCAAGGGAAAGATCGTTTCCGGTACTTTGGAAATGTCCAACGTAGACCTGGCGGATCAGTTTGTGGATATGATCGTTACCCAGCGCGGCTTTCAGGCAAACTCCCGGACCATACAAACTGCGGATCAGCTTTTACAAGAGCTGCTCTCGCTGAAACGTTAGGAGTAAAGGAACAGAACCATAAAAGCTGGCGATAACCGTGGTAACGTTTAGAGCGGCTTTTATGGTTCTCTATAAAACGTATGATACAGGTAACCCGGCTTGACGGAAAAGAATACTACATTAATCCCCATCAGATTGAATCCATTGAGGTTCATCCCGACACAACATTGTTAATGCTTTCGGGGAAACATGTGATAGTCCGGGAAAAGGTGCCGGAACTAATTGAACGGATTGTGGAATACCGCAGACAAATTGGGGCCTTTAAAAACGAGGAGTAGGTAGTTTATGGATCTAGCAACCATAATCGGCTTGGCCGGTTGTTTAGGCATGGTAGGACTCGGTATCATAACCGGCGGTACCGGTCTTCTTACCTTTGTGGATATACCTTCTGTCCTCATTGTTGTTCTTGGTTCCTGGTTTGCCCTGTTTACCTTTAGCAGCATATCCGGAGCGTTTGGGATTTTTTCGATCCTTGGCCTTTGTATGAAGATTTCTACCTTTGATGAAAAGGGAATCATCACCAAGCTTATGGCTATGTCGGAAAAGGCCCGCCGGGAAGGGCTCTTGGCCCTGGAAGAAGAACTGGAAGACCTGGAAGATGAATTTATGAAAAAGGGACTCCGGCTTGTGGTGGACGGTACGGACGCGGAAATTATCCGGGCCCTGATGGAAACCGAATTGAGCCAGATGCAGGGCCGCCATGCCGATAAAATCGGCGCTGTTAATATGTGGGGTTCCCTGGCGCCGGGGCTTGGAATGTTAGGTACCGTTATCGGTCTTATCGGTATGTTAAAAAACTTGGAAGACAAAAGCGCCCTGGGCCCCAACATGGCCGTGGCGCTTATCACCACCCTCTACGGATCCATGATGGCCAACCTGATGATGATCCCTATGGCGGGAAAACTTAAAAGCAAGGATGGAGCGGAATCCAAGATCAAGGAAATGCAGATAGAAGGGGTCCTTTCCATCCAGGCCGGGGACAATCCCCGGATACTGGCGATGAAACTTCTTTCGTACCTGGAACCCGCTGATCGCAAAGCTGTAGAAACCGAAGTATTGAAGGATTAAAATTCTGCGGGTTTTAGAAGGATCGATGAATGGCAAAGAAAAAACGTGAAGTAGAAGAGGCAAAAAGCGAGTGGATTGTAACCTACTCGGACATGGTTACCCTTATGCTCTGTTTCTTTGTAGCCCTCTTTAATCCCGACGATTCGGATCCTACCCAGCTTCAACAGATGATTTCTGCCTTTAATGCCATTGGCATGGGAGCCTCCAGCGGGGGTAATACTATTTCGCCGGGGAAAAGCGCCGATCTGGGTAATACGATTATGTCCCTGCCTTCTTTGGACCGGGGACGCAACCTGGGTACCGCCCTCCGCCGGGCCATGAGCCTCTTTGAGCCGGAAGTCAAATCCAACAAGGTCCGGGTTACCCACGATGAACGGGGGGTAATTATCAGCCTTGCCTCTGATCTTTTCTTTCCTCCCGCCAGCGCTGAAATCAACTACGAAGACAGCCGGGATATTCTTTTGCGGCTTGGTTCCATGCTCAATTCCCAGGAACTCTCGGGCCGCCGTTTCCGCATTGAAGGTCATACCGATGGTTCCGATACGGACCCCGATGTCTGGCCCTCCAATTGGGAACTTTCTACTGCCCGGTCTCTGGCGGTACTGCACTATCTGGCAGACATTGGGGTGGACGAAAACCGCTTCCAGGCAGCGGGTTTTGCCGCCACCATGCCCATCAGCCGGGACGATACTGCCGAAGGCCGGATGAACAACCGCCGGGTGGATATTGTAATCCTTGACAACGCGCACCTGTAGTTTCTTTCGCCGGACATCTCTTTGCGGGGCTGTAACAAAGGCCGCTTTGTGGTATCCTCTAATAACCAATCCACATGGAAGAACTGCAATCTACAGAGGCGCTGGACAGGGAAATCCTGGAAGATGCCCGGAAAAAAGCTTTTAAGATACTCAAAGGCGCCGATGATACGGTAAAAACCTCCAAAACCGGCTGGGAACAGAAGCTGGAAAAAACCCTGGAAAAATCCCGGCAAAGTTATGCAGAAAAAGCGGCGAAACTCCGTAATGAAATTATGGCCCGGCTTCCCATGGATAAACGGCGGATCCGTTCGGAAAAAATAGACCGTTTCCTTTCGGACACGATGAACGATTTTCTCGTTTCCCTTTCCCGGCCCGATCTGCTCCGTATCCTGGAACGGGAACTGGCCCCGCGTTGTAACGCCGTTTCCGGTGGTAACGATGGTAACGGGGAACTCCGTTACCGCGGCCTTACCACCGGGGAATTGACGGTGCTGCTGGAAAAAGCCGGTTTTGCCCCCGGTGTTTTTCCCAATCCCCGGGAAGACCCGCTCCATACGGTGCCGGGAGAATTCCCCGCTATTGTGATCGATTTTAAACAGTTACGGATAACTGCCTCGGCGGATAAGGCGGCAGAAACCCTGCTTTTGGACAAACGGGCAGAACTGGCCGCCGTTCTTTTTGAAGACCTGGCCGGCATGGAGAGAGACGGTGATCGGTAACACAGCCATAACGGGAAAGGTAAAACGCATTTCGGGGCCGATCATCAGGGCCGGCGGCATGGGCCGGGCGGGGCTTTTTGACGTGGTTGAAGTAGGGGACCGCCGCCTTTTGGGAGAAGTTGTCCGGCTGGAAAACGACGAAGCGGTAATTCAGGTATACGAAGATGATACGGGCCTTACCATAGGAGCCGCCGCGGTGTCCACCGGCCGGCCCCTTTCGGTACTGGTTGGACCCGGTCTTATCGGTACCATTTATGACGGTATACAGCGGCCCCTTAAGGTGCTCTACAAAAAAAGCGGCGCTTTTATGAGCCCCGGCATACGGGCCGATCCGCTGGATACGGAAAAAAAATGGCCCTTTGTGCCCAACAGTGAACTAACCGGTTTACTTGAAGCCGGAGCTGCGGATATTGCTGTTACACCCGGTTTGGTTTTGGGGACCGTGGAGGAAACCCAAAGCATTACCTGTTCAATCATGGTTCCGCCGGATATAACAGGCGCGGGTTTTGGAATGGATGCCGGCATCCATTCCACACCCTGCGGCATCCATTCCACACCCCGCGGCCTAGTCTGGCTTGCCCCGGCGGGGGATTACAACTGTTCCGAAGTAATTGCCCGGACCGGTATGGGAGAGGAGATACGCCTGGCCCAATGGTGGCCGGTCCGTATCCCCCGGCCCTGCGCGGAACGGCTGCCGCCGGACGAACCCCTTGTGACCGGTGAACGGGTAATTGATTTGTTCTTTCCCCTTTCCAAGGGCGGCGTTGCGGCGATTCCCGGCGGTTTTGGTACCGGTAAAACCATGACCCAGCATGCCATTGCCAAATGGTGTGATGCGGATGTAATCGTTTATATCGGCTGCGGTGAGCGGGGCAACGAGATGACCGACGTGCTTACCGAGTTTCCCCATCTGGAAGATCCCCGTACGGGCCGTTCCCTTATGGAGCGGACTATCCTTATTGCCAATACATCCAATATGCCCGTAGCGGCCCGGGAAGTGTCCATTTATACCGGGGTAACCCTGGCGGAATTTTACCGGGACATGGGTTACCATGTGGCGATTATGGCCGATTCCACAAGCCGCTGGGCGGAGGCTCTGCGGGAACTTTCGGGCCGCATGGAAGAAATGCCCGCCGAGGAAGGGTTTCCCGCATACCTTCCCACACGGCTTGCGGAATTTTACGAACGGGCCGGCAGGGTCCGTACCATGGGAGGCAGGGAAGGGTCCGTATCGATCATCGGCGCCGTGTCGCCGCCGGGGGGTGATTTTTCCGAACCCGTAACCCAGCATACCAAACGGTTTACCCGCTGTTTTTGGGCCCTGGACCGGGAACTGGCCAATGCCCGGCATTATCCGGCAATCAGCTGGATAGACAGTTATTCCGAATATGCAGAAGAAGTAAAACCCTGGTGGGAAAAACTAAGCCCCGCCTGGGCCGTTGTCCGCCAGGAAGCGCTGGACCTCTTAAAGAAAGAACAGCGGCTGGAAGAGATTGTCCGCCTTATCGGTCCCGATGCTCTTCCCGATGGTGAGCGGCTGGTACTCCTTGCGGCGGAGATTATTAAAAACGGATTCCTCCAGCAAAATTCGTTTGATGAAGTTGACCGCTACTGTGTCCCCGCCAAACAGATACGGCTTCTGGAATTGATCATGGATTTTTACCGCCGGGCCGGTAACTGTATTCGTCTGGGGGCGCCGCTCTACAAGATAAGCGCCCTGGGCGCGGAATCCTCTAAAGAGGAATCCTCTTTGGGGGACAGCCAGGAATCCAGCGCCGGGGCAGAAGAAATAAAGACTCCGCAAAAGGCTGCTCTTAGGGAACGCCTTGCCCGGCTAAAAAGTGATGTGCCAAACGGTGATGAAAAGGGCTTTGCCGATTTTGAGCGGGATATGACCACTAAACTGGAAGCCCTGGAGCGCAGCTACCGTAACAAGGAACTGCTATGAAGCAGAGGTTACTATGAGGGGCATTGAATACCGGGGACTTACCCGCATTGAAGGGCCGGTGGTAATTACCGGACGGCGGGGAAACGTGGGCTTTAACGAAGTGGTGGCGGTCTATGACCGTGCCGAAGGCCGCCGCCTGGGCCGGGTGGTCGACATGAGCGAAGAATGGGCGGCGGTCCAGATCTTTGGGAACAATACGGGCCTTTCCGCCGATGAAACCCGGGTAGAATTTTTGGGAAGGCCCATGGAACTCCGGGTTGGGCCGGGACTGCTGGGCCGGGTGTTTAACGGCCTGGGAGAACCCATTGACGGTTACGGCAATATCTTTTCTTCTACCTGCCTTGATGTAAACGGCCTTCCCATTAATCCCTATGCCCGGACGTATCCCCGGGATTTTATCCAAACCGGAATCTCCGCCATTGATGGTATGAATACCCTTATCCGCGGTCAAAAGCTGCCGATCTTTTCCGGCAACGGGCTTCCCCACAACCGCCTGGCCGCACAGATAGTCCGGCAGGCACGTATTTTGTCCGTTGATGAGGGCGCAAACGAACAATTCGTGGTGGTGTTTTGCGCCATGGGGGTCAAGTACGATGTGGCCCGGTTTTTCCTGGACGATTTTGAAAGATCCGGCGTACTGGCCAATGTGGCGGTGTTTCTGTCTTTGGCCGACGCCCCCAGTCTGGAACGGCTGGTGGCTCCCCGCTGCGCCCTTACCGCCGCGGAATACCTGGCCTATGAGCAGAACATGCATGTCCTGGTGGTAATGACCGACATGACCAACTACTGCGAAGCCCTGCGGGAAGTTTCTTCCATACGGGGCGAAGTGCCCAGCCGTAAGGGGTACCCCGGTTACCTCTATTCGGACCTGGCAAGCCTCTACGAACGGGCGGGAAAAATTGAAGGCTCGTCGGGGTCTATTACCCAGCTCCCCATATTGACCATGCCCAACGACGACATCAGCCACCCCATACCGGACCTTTCGGGTTACATTACCGAAGGCCAAATTGTCCTGGACCGGGAACTTTCCCAGCGGGGCGTGTATCCGCCAGTGGCGGGGCTTCCCAGCCTTTCCCGGCTTATGAAAGACGGCATAGGAGCCGGCATGACCCGGGAAGATCACAAAGACGTGTCCAGCCAGCTTTTTGCCGCCTATTCAAAAGTCCGCCAGATACGGAACCTTGCGTCGATTATTGGCGAAGAAGAACTTTCTGACGGCGACAAACGCTGCCTGAAATTCGGGGAAAAATTTGAGCACATTTTTCTTACCCAGGGTGAATACGAAAACCGGGACATTGGCCGCACCCTGGACCTGGGCTGGCAGGTTCTGGCGGAACTTCCCCGGGAAGAACTGCTGCGGGTTAAACAGGAATATATCGAGAAATACCTTAACAAAAAAGAATAGCATTGTGAAAAATCCTCCAATACGATAAATTGATGTATGGCACGGGAACAGATCGCCCCCACCAAAAGTAACCTGCTCCGGGTCAAGGAACGGCTTGCCACTGCTGTGGAGGGGTACGACCTTCTGGAACAGAAGCGGGAAATCCTTGTAATGGAGCTGATGCAGAAGGTTGAACAGGTAAAACTGCTGGAAAAGGACCTGGACGGCTGTATTGAGACCGCCTATCCGGCTCTAAAACGGATGCTTATTGTTATGGGCCGGGAGCGGGCAGACCGGCTTTCCCAGGGGATACAATACCGCTATGAACTGGAAGAAAAGCGGGTTATGTGCGCCGGGATGAACCTGCCCAGCCTGGAGGTCCGGCTTCCCGGGGCGGAACTTAAGTATTCCCCGGCAAATTCATTTGCCGAATGTGATGAAACTGTGCTAGAATTCATTAAACTGCTCAAAGTTCTTACCGAACTGGCGGCGGTTCGGACCATTGCCTGGCGGCTTGCCCGGGAGGTCCGGAAGACCCAGCGGCGGGTTAATGCCCTGGAAAAAATGGTAATCCCCTCCGCCAGGGATACCAAAACCTATATAGAAGCGGCTCTTGAAGAACGGGACAGGGATTCGTTTTTTACAAGTAAGCTGCTTAAAAGGAAGGCTGGTAAGGAATGATTAAGGGCCTCTTTTCCAACATTGTGGTGGCTGTCTCCGGTACCGATGCGTCAATTTTGGCGGCAAAGTATGCCGTAGTACTGGCAAAACTCTACCATTGCCGGCTTTCTGCAGTGTATGTTATCGATACCGCAACCATCCGGCAGCTTACCTTGAGCAAAATTTTTATTCAGGAAGAAAGCCTGGAATACGAAAAGAGCCTGGAAGCCAATGGGGAACGGTATCTTTCCTTTGTGGAAGAACTGGCCAGAGCCAAGGGGGTAAAGATAGAACGGGAAATGCGCCGCGGGGCGGTGTATACCGAACTTCTTGGCGCTGCGGATGAACGAAAGGCGGATTTGATAATTCTTGGCGGCTGGGAACGGGACCGGAGCAGCCGGGACATTATTACCCAGGCCCACCGGGAAATTATGGTCAGCGCCAAATGTTCGGTACTGCTGGTAAAAGAGCCCGGTATTGATCAGCTTTATAAACAGGCCTAGGCGGTTACGGATGCCCCTTATCTAAAAACTATGGACAACTACTATTCGCTGCTCGGCATCGACAAAAACGCCTCGCCCCAGGATATAAAAAAAGCCTTTCGGGAAAAGGCAAAACAGCTTCACCCGGATATTGCGGGCAAAAAAGCAGAAGACCAGATGCGGCGGCTTCTTTCTGCCTATGAGGTGCTTTCCAGCCGAGAACGGCGTTTTGAATACGACCGGGTTTTTACCCGCTTTACAAAAAAGAATTTTTTTGATTACCGCAGCTTCCTCCGGGAACGGGTGGATGATCCGGTTAGCCAGGCAAAGCTGATTTTCTTTCTGCTTCTTCACCTGGAGGATGATGAGGCGCTGGACATTTGGACCCGTAACGGCGGTACAGATTTTCCCCTTCATCGCTGTCTGGACCGGGAAGACTGGATGGACTGCGCCTTTTTGCTGGCCGAAGAATTGGACAAGCGGGACCGGACCTACGAAGCCTTTACCCTCCTTGTGCGGATAAGCGCCGAAGAACGGCGGCGGCCCTACTTTAAACATTTTATGGAAGATGTGGAAACATTCCTTAGGGAACTGGTCCGGCTCCGGCTGCGCCATGCGGTGGACGGCGAAACCTATGAAGTTTGTATCGAAGCCCTCCGGAGTCTTGGCATACAGGCAGGTTCCCGCAAACAGCGAAAACAACAGGCCGGCGCCGCATGATCCGCCTAAAAAACGACAAACAAATTGAAGGAATCCGCAGATCCTGCAAGATGCTTTCTGCCATGTACCGGGAACTTATTCCCCTGGTCAAAGTCGGCACGGCAACCATCGATCTGGATCTCTGGGCCCAGCGTTGGATTAAACAGCATGGGGGAAAACCCGCTTTTCTGGGGTATGGTCCCAAAGACAATCCCTTTCCCGGGGCCCTCTGTATTTCCCTTAACGACGAAGTGATCCACGGTATTCCTTCAAAGCGAAAAATAAAAGAAGGAGACCTGGTGTCGGTGGACTGCGGCATAGACCTGGATGGTTTTATCAGCGATCAGGCCATTACCATAGAAGCGGGCAGGGTGAACGAGGCCGCCCGGCGGCTTAACGCCGTTACCAAAGAATGTCTCCGTTTGGGCATCGAGGCCGCCAAGGCCGGGGACCGGCTGCTGCGTATTTCCCGGGCAGTGGAGACCCATGCCAAAGCGGCGGGTTACGGTATTGTAACCAGGTACTGCGGCCACGGCGTTGGTTTTGAACTCCACGAAGATCCCCAGGTGCCCAATATTTCCAAGGGCCCCAACCCCCGGCTTTCCAGGGGTATGGTGATTGCCGTGGAACCGATGATCAACGCCGGAACGGGGGATGTGGAACACCTTGCCGATGACTGGACCGTGGTTACCGCAGACGGCAAACTTTCCGCCCATTGGGAACATACCCTTGCTGTTACCGGGGATACCGTCGAAATGCTGACAGAGGATGTACTCTAGGCAAATGCTCTGCGAAGGCTGTGCTGGAAACGCAAAGTCCTTTATGGTAAACTAAGCCCAGTTGCTAGTTGTATCTATGGAGGACTTTGTGTATAAACCGGTGGATCCCAAAGTACATTTTCCCAAACTGGAGGAGGAAATCCTTGCGTTTTGGGAAGCAAACCATATTTTTGAAAAGAGTATAACCGGGCGGCAGGGAGGGAAGGATTTTTCTTTTTACGACGGCCCCCCCTTTGCTACCGGTATGCCCCACTTTGGCCACTTTGTGCCTTCTACCATAAAAGACATTATTCCCCGGTACAAAACCATGAAGGGTTACCATGTGGAGCGGCGTTTTGGCTGGGACTGCCACGGCCTGCCGGTGGAGACCCTTATCGAAAAAGAGCTAGGCCTTAATTCCAAAACGGATATTGAAAAATACGGCGTGGCGGAATTTAACGAAGCCTGCCGTGCTTCGGTACTCCGTTATGTCAAGGAATGGCGGCAGGTGATTACCCGGCTGGGCCGCTGGGTTGATTTTGACAACGACTACAAAACCATGGATGCCAATTATATGGAGACCATCTGGTGGGTAATGAAATCCCTCTGGGAAAAAGGCCTGCTCTACGAGGGTCACTACATCCTGCCCTATTGTCCCCGCTGCGCCACCGTGCTTTCCAACCACGAACTTAATCTGGGGGGATTCAAGGATGTCCACGATCCGGCGCTTACCGTACGGTTTAAAATTGTCGGGGCCATTCCCGGCAGCAGCTCGGCAAAAATTGAACCTGCGGACCTGGCCGAAGGAGCAGGGGGCGCGGCGTATCTTCTGGCATGGACCACCACTCCCTGGACGCTGCCTTCCAACCTGGCCCTTACCGTAGGGCCCGATATCGACTATGTGTTGATCCGGGACGGCACGGACCGGTATATCATTGCCGAATCCCGACTGGCCGCGTATTACAAAAACCCCGAAGACTATGTTGTGTTATGGAAGAAAAAAGGGGCGGATATTCTTGGCCTCCAATACGAGCCGCTGTTCCCTTATTTTGCAGAGGCGGCGGAACAAAACGCCTTCCGTACCTATCCGGGGGATTTTGTTTCCACCGAAGACGGCACGGGTATAGTCCACACTGCACCGGGTTTTGGCGAGGACGACCAGCGGATCCTCAAGGGAACGGGGGTTCCCACTATCTGCCCCGTGGATGCCGAATGCCGTTTTACCGCCGAGGTTCCCGATTATAAGGGCCTCTTTGTTAAAGATGCAGACAAACCGATCATGGAACGGCTTAAGGCAGAGGGGAAACTGGTTAAACGGGATCAGATACTGCACGCCTATCCCCACTGCTGGAGATGCGGCAGTCCGCTTATTTACCGGGCCGTGGGTTCCTGGTTTGTCAACGTGGAAAAAATCAAAGATGATATGCTGGATGCCAACAGTACCATTTACTGGGTGCCCGAACATATCAAGGCCGGCCGCTTCGGCAAATGGCTTGAAGGGGCCCGTGACTGGGCCATAAGCCGGAACCGTTACTGGGGGAACCCGCTTCCCATCTGGCGCTGCGACGACTGCGGTAAAATAATCTGCATCGGCAGCAGGGACGAACTGGCGGAACTTTCCGGCCAGCGGCCCGAAGATCTTCACAAACACTTTGTGGACAAGATCACCATACCCTGTGCCTGTACAGGTACGATGCACCGTATTCCGGAAGTGCTGGACTGCTGGTTTGAATCCGGCGCCATGCCCTACGGGCAAAATCACTATCCCTTTGAAAACAAGGATTTTTTTGAAAAGAACTTTCCTGCGGATTTTATTAACGAAGGGCTCGATCAAACCCGGGGCTGGTTTTATACCCTGACGATTCTGGCGGCGGCGCTCTTTAAAAAACCGGCCTTTAAAAACTGCGTGGTTTCCGGCCTGGTCCTTGCCACAGACGGCAAGAAGATGAGCAAGAGCCTTAAAAATTATACCGATCCTATGGAAGTGGTCAATGCCTTTGGCGCAGATGCCCTCAGGCTTTTTCTGATCCATTCCGCCGTGGTTAAGGCAGATGACCTCCGTTACAGCGACGAGGGGGTAAAGGATGTGATGAAGAGTATCATCATTCCCCTGTGGAACGCGTACAGTTTTTTTGTTACGTATGCCAATATCGATAAAATTGACGTAATGGCGGCGCCGGATAATCCCTCCAATCCGCTGGATAAATGGATCCTTTCGGCGGCAGAAAATCTGGTAGAAAAAACCGGCGAAGCCCTGGAGGCCTACGATCTTTCCCGGGCGGTGGATCCTATCCTTACTTTTATTGATAACCTGAACAACTGGTACATCCGCCGGTCCCGCCGCCGTTTCTGGAAAAGCGCCGCCGAAGGAGCCGACAGCGACAAGGCCGAAGCCTACGGTACCCTCTACGATGTGCTTAAAACCCTGGTAACGGCGGCCGCTCCCTTTATGCCCTTTACCACCGATGCAATTTGGCAAAACCTGCGCCGGGAAAGCGATCCTCTTTCGGTACACCTGGCGGATTATCCAACGGTCCGGGGAAACCGGCGGGATAAAACCCTGGAATTTAAAATGGCCTCGGTGCAGCATGCCGTATCCATGGGTCGGGCCCTCCGTTCGTTGTACAATATCAAAGTACGGCAGCCCCTTAAAACGGTGGAGCTGGTAACCCGGAACCCGGAAGAAAAAAAGGTCCTTCTGGAAATGGAAGACATTATCCGGGAAGAGCTTAACGTCAAAGATGTGGTCTTCCGGGATAACGAAGAAGATTTGGTGGAGTACGAAGCCAAAGCTAACTTCCGTGTTTTGGGAAAAGAACTGGGCAAGGACATGAAGGCCGCTGCGGCCCGGATCGAAACATTGAGCCAGACGGAAATTCAGGGCCTCCTGGAGGGAGCCACCCTTTCAATTGATGCAGGCGATAGGGCGGTGGAAATTACTGCGGATAAACTTGATATCCGCCGTATTGAAAAGGCCAACCTTAAAGTTTTAAACGAAGGGACCCTTACCGTGGGACTTGATACGGAAGTAAACGAAGAACTTTCCCGGGAAGGGGATGTGCGGGACCTGGTCCGGGGTGTGCAGAATGCCCGTAAAGAAGCGGGCCTTGAGGTAACTGACAGAATTGCCCTGTGTGTTCACGGGTCCCAGCGGCTTAAACAGGCCTGGGAATGTTTCTCCGATTATGTGGCCGCCGAAACCCTGGCGCTGACCATGGAATGGGGCGAAGCGGAAGGGATGCTTGAACTGGACGCGGGGGATGAAACGTGGTTTGTCAAAATCGCGAAAAGCTCTTAAACAGCGCCGTGCCTGCCCGAAGATTCCGGTTTATGAAAAATTTTGTTCCCGTTATGTTAACGCTGTTTGTCTTCCTGGCCGCCTGTTCATCTTCGCCGTCCGCCATGGCCGAAGTATTTTACGCAGACCGGAGTGGTTTTGCGCTCATGGGGGAAGGGGCGGATTTGTATGTGACCGCCAGAGTTCAGCAGGTGCGCCCCATTTTGGACAGCCTTTCGCTGGGCGGTATGACCGGTGCGGAACTGAAAGACTTTCTTGATATGAGCGATACCCTTACAGCTGCGGTTTACGATGGCGAATCCCGCCGCTTTTTCGCCGCCGCTGCAGGAACGTTTCCCAGTACCCGGGGGGGCCTCTTTTTTAGCGCCAGTAAGGACTGGGAAAAAAAAGTTTCCGCATCAGGATTGCCCTACTGGTATTCGGAAAAATCCCGGCTTTCCGTATCCCTGGGGGCAAAAAACGCCTACCTTTCCGACGGCGATCCCTTTGTACCCGCTCCGGGGGCGCAAAGTCCCGAAGCCCTGGCGGAAATGCAAAAAGGGGCGGGCCTTTCGGGCTGGATGGAAAACCCCGCCCTGGGGATTAACCGGATTATCGCCGCCTTTGGGGTACCCATTGAAATTCCTCTAGACCGGCTGGTCTTTGCCGTGTACCCCGCGGGGAGTGGAATGGATGCCGCGGGGCAGTACACCGCCGCCCTGCGTCTTGAAACACCCACCACCGCCCAGGCAGGGGCGCTGGTGCGGATCTTTACCCTGGCAAAAATCGGCCTTGCCCTGACCGATTTTAACGGACACCGTGATATGGAAACGCTGGTCCGGGTCTTCTTTTCCCAAAATCCCCGGCAGGACGGTAATGCCATGGTTCTTACTACGGGCATTATGAACGGCAGAGACCTGGCTTTACTTTTTAACACTATCTCGGTATACTGACAGTATGCCAACGTATGAATACGAATGTAAAAGCTGCGGTCATGGCTTTGAAGCTTTTCAGAGTATGAGCGAAGAACCTCTTAAACAATGTCCCCAGTGTGGAAAAGAAATACGCCGTCTTATCAATGGCGGCAGCGGGATTATTTTTAAAGGGTCGGGCTTTTATGTTACCGATAAAGGAAAAGGGCAGGCCCAAACAAAAACAACTTCGTCCAAGACAGAAAAAAGCGCCGGTGAAAACAAGGGAGAGACTAAAGCAGCCTGCGCTTCCTGCCCCGCCGCCGCTAATGCGGCGACGGCATCCGGCGGATCCTGTCCTTCCGGTTCGGACAGCCCGGCAAAAAAAGCCGCGGGCTAAAACTCCGTGGCGGCCCGTTTTTTTTGCGATAACTGCGGAACCGAGGTAAAGCGGGCCACAAACCGCTGTCCCCGCTGCGGCCGCTATTTTGCCTTTGTCCGCTGTCCCCAATGCGATTTTACCGGAGAAGAATCGCTTTTTGCCAAAGGCTGTCCCCGCTGCGGTTACTGCGCCGCCGGACAGGGAAAGGTTCCCGCTTGGCCCGCCGTTAAACCCCGTTTGGTTCCCGCAGGAAAACTTCCCCCCTGGGTATATATTCTTGCCGGTTTGGGATTGGTTCTCGTGATCGTTGTATTGTTTTTAATGGGACAGTAAGGCCTTGCAGAATTCAACCGGCAATGGGCGCTTTTTTTCCGCAGTGAGCGCAGCGGTAGACCGTTCCGTTTTCTTTTTCTAAAATAATCCCGCTGGTATCAATGCTGTATCCCCGCCGTTGTACCAGTACCGCTTTACAATGGGGACAGTGTGTATCGTTGTGTTCCCCGGGGATATTGCCGGTATACACATAGGGCAGTATTTTGCGGGCCCTTGCCGCTCTGGCGGAAAGTAAAGCAGCATTGGTAACCGGGGTTTTCCATTTCCAGTCAGGGTGATAGGCGGATAAATGCCAGGGAACCGCGGCATCCATTCCACTCCCCGCGGCCAGGCCCGCGATAAATTCTGCAATTTCCGTTAGTTCTTTTTCACCGTCATTAAGGCCCGGTACCACGAGGGTGGTAATTTCCGTATGGACATCCATGGTTACGGCAAGCCGGATAAAATCCAGTACCGCCCAAAGATCCCCGCCCAGCACTTCGCTATAGGTCTTTTGGGAAAAACATTTCAGGTCAACATTAACCGCATTGGTGTGGGAAAGAATAACTTTCGCCGCTTCCGCGGAAACACAGCCGTTGGTTACAAGGATATTGGCAAAACCTTTGTCCCTGGCGGCTTTCATACAATCAAGCAGATACTCCGCATGAACAAGGGGTTCCGAATAGGTATAGGCAATTTGATCGCAGAGCGAAGCGGCGGCCTCTTCCGTTAGATCCTCGGGCTTACGATAACGGCCCGGCGCTTCCGTACTTTGGGAGATACGCCAGTTCTGGCAGAAGGGACAGCGGAGGTTACACCCGGCAAATCCCGCCGAGAGAATTGCCGAACCGGGCCGCCAGTGGTAGAGGGGCTTTTTTTCGACAGGGTCCAGCGCCAGGGCGGTGATGTATCCGTAATAGGGAAGTTCCGGCGCTTCCGGTTTATCCGGCGTTTTTTGTCCGCCCCAACGGACACGGCATAAACCGGCCTTACCGGGAAGAAGCCCGCAGTGGTGGGGGCAGAGGGTACAGCGCAGGCCGGAATTGACGGAAGATTCCGTATAAAACCGGCCCGTCATTTGCGGCGGGATCATTTTGTCTTGGCTTTTCCTTCCAAAAGAAGCCGCCCCTCTTTGTCCTTGGTTTTGTTTACAAACTGGATGGGATTATCCACCTCAAAGGGTTCCAGAAGAACCCCCCGGGCGCCCCGGCGGACCCAAATTTTTACCAGAGGAATTCCTTCCCCCGCCTCCGTAACCGCCTGGGGTATATCTTCCACAAAAAGCACATCCCCGGTTTTAAATTCCATGAGGGACGGATTAACCCCCAGGGGATCGTACACCAAGAGCAGCTTCTCCTTTTCCGACGGATGGGCCCGTGGATACCCGGTAAAAGCCACGGCATTTTTCGGCGGCCTGCCGGACAGTTTGACCAGATTGTTTAAGTGTCTAGTTTCCAGGTATTTGTCTGCTTTCAACATTCTATAGGTATCATTCTTTTTGCCGTTTTTTTCAAGTCCTGTTACGCCAGTGTGTCTGTACGCCATTTTTCGGAAAATGGGGACCTGTTCTTTTTTCACAAAACGGGTAAACTGTATTGGAGATGTTAGATACAGCGGCAAAGGTTTATCTTTTCCAGGGCAATAACCTCGTCCTCCCCGAAGGAACCGGAGCCGCCGAAGGAACCGCAGCTGTGCGCGGTGTGGACAAAGCGCTGGCGGAAGCGGCCTTTGGTGCACTGGAATACTATTCGCCTGGACCCGGTGAATCCCCGGAGCCGGGCGGCGCGCTTATACCGGGTATTTTGCTAGATGCGGGTACAGCCATTCCCCCGGGATGGCGGCTTCTTTCGGTGCGGGAAGCCGCGGGGAGTGGAATTGATGCCGCGGCGAGTGGAATGGACGCGACGGCGGCGTTGTTCCGTATGTACCATCTGCTCCAGTGGCGGAAGGATTCCCGTTACTGCGGAAGCTGCGGTTCCCCCAACGGCGATTCCCCGGTGGAGCTGGCCCGGCTTTGTCCCCGCTGCGGCCGGGTGGAGTATCCCCGGATTTCTCCGGCGATCATTATCCTTGTTCTTAGGGACGACGGCAGGGCGCTTTTGGCTCATAATAAAAAATTCAAGGAAGGTCTTTTTAGCCTTATTGCCGGTTTTGTCGAAGCGGGAGAAAGTCTTGAGGCCGCCCTTGTTAGAGAAGTGGCAGAAGAGGTTAACATTACCGTAAAAGATATCCGGTATCTGGCAAGCCAGGGCTGGCCCTTCCCCAATTCCCTTATGGTTGGGTTTACTGCCCGTTATTCAGGCGGAGACGTAAAACCGGACGGCGAAGAAATTCTTGATGCCCAATGGTTTACCCGCGAATCGGTACGGAACGGTGTTCCGGTTTTGCCCGCACCTGGATCAGTGTCCCGGTATATCATTGACCGGTGGCTTGCGGAAATGCTGTAAAGGCTGTCAATGCGCCGTCTTGACAACAGAGCCATTTCTTCATAGCGTATATAATGTTTAACAGCATAAAGGGAACCATCACCGAAAAGAGCGCCGACACGGTCCGTCTTGAAACAGGCGGCATTGAGTGGGATATCGCCGTTCCCGCCACGGATAGTGCCGCTCTTCCGCCGTCAGGGGAAACGGGCCGGGTTTTTACCTGGCTTTACCACCGGGAAACGGAGATGCGGCTTTTTGGTTTTGCCGGTGACAGGCGGCGGGCCACCTTTTTGGAACTGCTCAAGGTAGAAGGTATCGGCCCCCGGGGAGCGCTTAAAATTATGGGCGGCATAGGCCAGGAAGAATTGGAAGCGGCCCTGGAAAGCGAAGACCTGGCCCGGCTTGAGGCCGTTCCGGGGCTGGGTAAAAAAACCGCCCAGAAAATGCTGCTTGCCCTAAAGGGAAAGCTGGCTTTTTCCAAAGAAAACGCTGCGGCCGCCGGGCCCTATGCGGAACTGGCGGATGCCCTTGTTGAAATGGGTTACGACAAACGTCTGGCCGCAGATGCGCTTAAACAGGCAGAAGAAAAAATTCCCAAAGGTTTAAGCGGCGCAGAAAAGGAACAGGAACTCTTTAAGCGGGCCATTCTCCTTTTGTCCGGTTCGGCGCCTGGTTAATTGGAAGGAGTCGCGGTGGCGAAGCTTGAACAAGAAAAGGGAGTATCTCATCCTGAACTACGGGATGAAGACGAACGGGATATTTCACTCCGGCCCCAATGTTTAAAAGAATTCCTCGGCCAAAGGGCAATGAAAGAAAATCTTTCGGTGTTCATCGCCGCTGCCCGTGAACGGAAAGAAAGCCTTGATCATCTGTTTCTTATTGGGCCCCCGGGTTTGGGTAAAACAACCCTGGCCCAGGTGGTAGCCCGGGAACTTGGCGTTGACTTTAAGGTTACGAGCGCTCCGGCGCTGGATAAACCCAAGGACCTGGCGGGAATTCTTACTACGGTAACGGAAAAAAATGTGTTTTTTATCGACGAGATTCACCGCCTTAAACCGGCCATCGAAGAAATGTTGTACATTGCCATGGAAGACTACGAGCTGGATTGGATCATCGGCCAGGGGCCCAGCGCCAGAACAATCCGCATACCCATACAGCCCTTTACCCTCGTGGGGGCCACCACCAAAGCGGGCAATGTGTCGAGCCCCCTTATAAGCCGTTTTGGCATTACCTGCCGTTTTAACTTTTATGAGCAGGAAGATATGGAAGCCATTGTCCGCCGTTCTGCGGGCATTTTAAAAACCCCTGTGGACGAAAACGCTGTTTCGCTTATCGCCGTTTCCGCCAGGGGCACTCCCCGGGTGGCAAACCGCCTGCTCCGGCGTATGCGGGATTTTGCCCAGGTTCTGGGAGACGGCACGGTGACCACCACGGTGGTTCGTGAGGGCCTTAAACGGCTGGAGATAGACGGCCTTGGCCTGGAACGGCACGACCGGGAAATCCTTAGGGTGATCATCGAACGGTATGAGGGAGGACCCGTGGGGGCGGAAACCCTGGCCATCTCTGTGGGAGAAGCGGTAGATACCCTGGAAGATTATTACGAGCCGTACCTTATTCAGGCGGGGCTGCTCCAGCGTACACCCCGGGGCAGGATGGTAACCAATTTGGCTTACAAACATCTGGGCCTTAAACAAAATGCCGGACCAGGTCAGGGGCCAACGCTGTTTTAGTACAGGTGCTATGAAAACCGCCGATTTTTATTTTGAGTTACCCGAAGACCGGATCGCCTGTTATCCTCCGGCGGAACGGGGCAAAAGCCGCCTTTTGGTTCTAAACCGGGCTTCCGGCAAACGCTTCCACCGGATGGTGGAAGATTTACCGGACATTCTCGCCGCGCCGGAATTAAACGGTACCTGCAATGCAAGTTCCCGTTCCGGCGAACCGCCGCTCCTTGTGTTTAACAATTCCCGGGTCCGTAAGGCCCGGCTCAAGGCGGTGCCGCTTGGCAGAGCGGACAGACCTGCCGGGTCTGCGGAATTCCTTCTGCTCAACCGCATCGATTCCCATACCTGGCGGACCATGACCAAACGGGCAAAACGTAAACGGCCCGGAAACCGTTACCGTTTTGAAGGCGGCCTTGAGGGGGAAATTGTAGAAAGACCGGACAGTGTATCCGCTGTACCGGCCCAGGCAGAAAGTGAATTCCGCTTTCTCCGTTTTGATGTACCCATAGACGATACATGGCTCGACCTTTACGGACATATACCGCTGCCGCCGTACATCAAACGGGATGATGAAAGCGCCGACAGCGAACGGTACCAAACCGTATATGCCGACAGGGCCGCGGGCGCCGGCCTGGGGCCCGGCGCTTCCGCTGCCGCTCCCACCGCTGGGCTCCACTTTACCAAAGGTCTGCTAACCCGGCTGGAAAGGGCGGGTTTAGAAAGTGTTTTTGTAACCCTCCATGTAGGATTGGGAACCTTTCTCCCCGTAAGAACCGAAACTATTGAGGACCACCTGATGCATGAAGAAGCGTACAGCGTCAGCGAAGAGGCCGCCCGGCGGATCAATGCAGCAAAAGCAAGCGGCCGGAAAATTATCGCCGTGGGAACCACCAGCGTCCGTGTATTGGAATCGGCCTGGCAGGCGGACGCTGTTTTTTCTGGCGGAAAAATCCAGGCAGGCGAAGGGGTTACGTCAATCTTTATATATCCCGGTTATTCGTTTAAGGCGGCCGATGTTTTGTTTACCAATTTTCACACCCCCGGTTCAACGTTATTGATGTTGGCAGCGGCCTTTGCCGGAAGGGAATTGATCCTGGAAACATATGCCGAAGCAATCCGGGAAGGGTACCGTTTTTTTAGTTATGGCGATGCCATGTTAATTTGTTAGTGCAGTGTAATACTGGTACATATCCGTCCGCTTGCGGCAGCTTGTTGATTAGTATAACATGATTTATAAGGAAGCCAATGAAAGAGTTGGAGGCGATGCTAAAGTGACAAATTGCGCAGAAAAAGAAATGGATTTTTGTGTTTTTTTAATTCACAAACTTGCAGAATCCTGGGGCAAATCAACGCCGGAAACCTATAAGATAATTTCTGACTCGAATATTCTGGATGAATATATTATCCCCTGTTTTGATACGCTGCACACACTTGGCGCAGAATACCTGGTCGAAGATGTTACCGAATTCGTACACGAAAAAGGAGTGCCCCTATGAAGGTTTATCACGGGATATGGGATATTGAGCGAGCGCTTTCTGAATTGAAATATTATAAAATGAATGATCAATATTGCATGGTTACCCAGCAATTCATTGATACAAAACTGGTGTTTATTGATTCTTATGAGGTTACTCCATGATCGATTCCCATCCCAGCCAGGCCGACTTGGAAAGCATTCGTAAAGAATCTCTCGAAAAAGACATTATTGCAATTATCGCCAACAAAGCGGGGATTGGTACCAGGGAAGCGATGGACATTTACTTTCACAGCAAATTGTCCACACAGATTGACGGCGGTGTGTATGGCATTCAGTATCTTGATGCGCGGTACCTCGCAGATGATCTGATGGAAAACGAGCCTGAATTGTTTGCGAAATCGGTGGGTTGATAATTATCTCTCAATCCATTTTACCAGTACACTCATCACATCATTGATATCAATTGGTTTTGCCAGATGGCCGTTCATGCCCGCTTCCAGGGCCTTGTCGATATCCTCTTTGTAGGCATTGGCTGTCATGGCGATGATGGGTATGACCTCAGCATCTTTTCGTGGAAGGGCCCGGATAGTTCGGGTAGCTTCGTGGCCGTCCATGTTGGGCATTTGGACATCCATAAAAATAAGATCGTAATAACAGGGTGAAGCGGCGGCAAATTTTTCCACCGCTTCTTTGCCGTCCGCCGCTTCGTCTATTTCCAGATGAGTTTCCGACAGCAGCTCTTTTAGGATAAGCCGGTTGATGTCGATGTCTTCGGCAAGCAAAATCCGTTTTCCCGTTAGCTTAGGAATTTCCCCCGGCTGGGCGGTTCTGACCGTTTCTTCCTCAGTCTGTTCCATGTTAAGGGTAAACTCAAAGGACGATCCCTTGCCGTATTGACTTTCCACGGTGATAAGGCCGCCCATAAGTTTTACCAAATTTTGGCTGATGGCAAGCCCCAAACCGGTACCGCCAAACCGGACGGCTATGGTATTGTCCGCCTGTTCAAAAGCGTTAAAGAGGTTTTTCATCTGGCCGGCATTCATTCCTATGCCGCTGTCGCTTACCAAAAAACGAAGGGATATCTTTCCCGCCTGCGGAGTTTCTTTTACACAACAGACAGAAAAAACGATGTTTCCCCCTTCGGGGGTAAACTTAACGGCGTTTCCCAGCAGGTTGATCAGCACCTGCTTAAGCCGGAGTTTGTCTCCCCGCACCCAGGGATTTCCGGGCCAGCTAAAATTGGTAGAAAAGGCCAGGTGTTTTTCTTCACATCGCAGGTGGATAATCTGGGCTACTTCGTTCATCGCCCCTTCAATGCCAAAGGGTTCATCAATAATGGCGAACTTGCCGCTTTCAATTTTGGACATATCCAGTACATCATTCAGGATACCCAAAAGGTGGCTTGAAGCGGCGGCAATCTCGTCCAGTGAATCGTCCTTTTTTACGGTCTGTTCCGCCCGCCGGGCTATTTTAGTCATGCCGATAATTGCGTTAAGGGGCGTGCGTATTTCATGGCTCATCCGGGCAAGGAATTCTCCCTTGGCCTGTGATGCCACCCGGGCCGCCTGAGTCTGCACTTCCAGTTGTTCGCCCCGTTCTTTTAGTTCGTGGGTTCGCAGTTCCACGGTTTTTTCCAGGTTCCTCGCCATCTGGCGGTTCCGCATAAAAAGGATCACGATAAAAAAAAGTACCGCCCCCAGGATGATCGATGCCCCTGCAAGGAACGGCGCCTGTGCCCGGGCCAAAGCGCCGGAATAATCAAAGACCCGGCGGGTCCAGTTGTCTACAATACGGCTGGTATTGATAAGGGGCTGGGTCTTGTTGATGATCGAGGCAAGAGTAGTTTCGTTCTGATTAAAACCAAAGGTAACTTCGTAGGGCCGGAACAATACCAGCGCCGCCTTGTACCCGGTTTTTTCCATATAGTTGGTGATGCATAAAAGCAGGTTCCGGGTTCCCATGAGAAGGTCCACTTCTCCCTCTTCCAGTCCCCGGATCGCCGCCAGGCGGTCCTGGTATACCACCGTTTCCCGGTGGTTGGGAAAAAGTTCGTGGAACATCGCTTCGTAGGCGGTACCGCTGATAAGGCCGATACGCTTGTAGGGTATGTCGCTTAGGGTAACATCAACCTTATTAACCGGAGAAATAAAAGCATAATAATCGGTCTGGTAGGGGTTTTCCGAAAAAATAAATTGCTGTTCCCGTTCGGCAGAACGGATTAGTTCCATGGTCATAACTGCCTGGCCGGAATAAAAAAGGCCGATAATTTTTTCCAGCGAATCGTTGGCGGAATTAACATAGGTAAAGGTAAGCCCCGAAAGTTCTTCAATTTTTTTAAGGGTATCCACGGCAATGCCCTGCCATTCACCATCACGCTCATTGTAAAAGATTACCGGATAGTTGTCGTTTTCCATCACCACGGGGATGGGCGTTTGCTGATGTTCTTCCGCATAGTGGCGTTCTTCAAAAGTAAGGCGGCTGAAAAGGTTGTACTTGAGGTAACTTTCGTATCCTCGGTCGTACATTTGGGCAAATTTATAACTTCCCGCAGACTGGAGGTATTTTTGTGTCACCGAGATAATGGGTGCAAGCCGGGGATCCCGTGTTGTCAGGGAAACCCGGTTATAGGTAAGGGGCTGGAAATCCTCAATGATAAGGTTGCCGTAAAGGGCAAAAATGCCTTCTACCGTTTCGTCTACAAAGAGGGCATCAATTTCTTTAAGGATAAGTTTTTGGTATGCGTCGGTATAGTTTGCCACGGGCACCGCCGTATAAACCTGCCTGATATGAGGAGCCACGAGATCCTCCGTGGTGGTACCGTTAAGAAACCCATAATGGAGGGGCCGCACATTGGCGGCAATAGCAAGCCTGTCGGAACCTTCGGTACTGACAAACTGAATTTTCCGCTCGGCGATAGGATCGGTCATAAAATAACCCGGCAGGGAAGAAGAAATTTCCCCGGAAAAAGAAATACTGCAATCTTCCACACCCTTTAAGAGGGTATCCCAGTTGTAGATTACCGGACGGAATTTTATGCCGAAAAATTCAGAAAGCCATTCACATACCAGTGCAGAAAAACCATTGGTAATGTTGTCTTCGTTGCGGAAACATTCGGTACTTTGGGTCATGCCATAGGTAAAAAATGGCGTACTCCGGGCCAGGGATTCGATGGCAAGAATTTCTTCTTCGGTAAGACCGGGAACTTCTTTATACGAAGTAAACTCGACAGAGCCCGGAGTTTGCCGGCTTTTTCCCGATCGGTTCCCGCAGGAACCAGGGTTTAGTACCAGAAATACGGCAAAGAGCAGGCCCGCAAAAACCAAAGACCGGCGCATTATAACCACCTAGTTAAAAAACATATCCAGCGCGGCCTGGAAACGGTCTGCATATTCCCGGACCAGTTCATCGGGTTCCGCCGCTCCGGTGATAAGGGGAACCAGATTAAAGCTGGTTCCCAGGCTTTCCCAAAGATCAAAACCGGGTTTGCCTGCCATCATTGTGGCATAATCAAAATTCCGGCTGTTCATGTAGAGATTCCGGGACCACTGTTCTTCGGTGAGGTTTTCGTCATTGTTGTACCAGTTGACCCAGTCAAAAATAACATCGTATACCAGCCGGGGATTTTCCACTCCCCGGGGAATAAAGTACCAGTTGGTCTGGGGCTGGCTGTGGCGGTTACTAACTTTGTTGCCGCTGGGCCCCGTCGGCCAGGGAACCACGCCGATTTCAAAGGGCAGATCTTTTCCGCCCTGTTCGTTGAAAATCCAGTCCGCTCCAATCCAGAAACCCGAAAGGCCTTCGGCATAAAGCCGGTTGTTGATCTCCCAGTTGGACTGATCCCAGGGCCGGGCGGTTTTGTCGGTATTGTAGATCGCATAGATAAACCGCAGTACCTCCAGGGTTTTGGGATCCGATAGTTCCTCTTTGGTACCCCGGGCAATGCCTGTGCCGTTGGAAAAAAGCAGGTTGGTTAAAAGGTTGTTCCAGTAACCGGAAAAACCGTATATCTCCGGCAGACCGTCACCGCTGGTATCTTTGGTTAAGACCTTAAGGTACTGGCGCCACCGTTCCCAGGTCCATTCCCCCCGGTCCCAAAGATCCTGCGGATTGGGAAGTCCCGCTGCGCGGATCATGTCGGCATTAAAGGCCAGCACATATGCGCTGGTTCCGCCGTACACGGCGGGGGAAAAAAGATAATTTTCCTTCTGGCCCGAAAGGCCCAGGTACTTCATAACCTTTTGATCGGTAAGCACGTCTGTCCCGGCCAGCCCCATCTCTTCCAGAGAAAGGGCCAGGTGGTTTAATACCGCGGGAATACCAAACTGAATATCCACTTCGTAGAGATCCACATCGGGTTTTCCCTCAGGAATGGAAAGTTTTATACTTTCCTGTACTCCGTCAAAGGTTAAGTTTACCGAATTAAAAACCACATGGTACTTTTCTTCTATTTCCCGTATTTTGGCAAGCCTGAGTGCGGCGGTCCGGGGATTGGCCAGGCTGGGATCTTCCTCGATGCTTGTGTGTTTGCTCATGTAGTAGCGGTCGTACCATGTTCCCATAGTGATAATCCGCCTGCCGTCTTCGGTATACCGGGCGCTGCTTTTTATTTCTGCCGCGGTATTTTCCACTTTGGCGCTTTTTTTTGTACAGGCGGCAAAACAAAAGACAAAACAAACAGAAAGGATCAGAATGAACAAAGATGATTTATATATGAGCTTCATTCATTGCTCCTCTCCAAAACCTTCCGGGGCACGGAATACCGCTTTGGGGTTTACTGCCAGTTCATTCCCCTTTTCATCAAGAAAACGGATATGGTAAATAATAAGATTGGAAGGATTTTTTCCCGCTTCCAGGGCATTGTCCACCTTCCGGGTAAGGATAAAAAAGTTATCCGCCCCGGCAGTAAAATATTCCGCTTCTTTAAGGATAACTCTGGCAATGTTGGGATTTTTTTCGGGCAGATACACCGACCAGGGGCCGGCGGATTCCCGGCGCTCAGTTCCCGAGTTGGCCCGGATTTCGCCGGAAACGGCATAAAATTCACCGTCGTCCCGTTCCAGGCCCAGGGTAATTTCCATGGCCCGCAGGAGCGAAACCTTGCTGCCCAGGAGGCTTGAGGCATCAATGACGATATAGGGCGGTCCGGCGCCTTTAAGTTCCGCCCGTACCGCCCTCTTTTCCCCATAAGTGGTTAATGCCAGATGTACCGCCGCAGCTCCGGCGGGGGATTCATCCACGGCAAGAAAACCGTACATTCCCCGGGAAAAATCAATTGCCTTTGGCTTACAGCCCAGGATGGCAAGAAAAACGATACTGATTAAAAAAACACAACAGCGTTTCAAAATACGCTCCTATCCATTATACTGTACTATGTAAGGAGACTTTCCGTCCATGGCAAGCGATGCCCATGCCCATCCCCATGAGTTGATGTTACGCTTTCCCGGTGCAGAAGCGGAACGCCGGCGGCTTGGCATAAGCTGCGCCGCCAGCGCCTGGAACGGCGGGGAATTTGCCGCCCATGAAGAAATGGCAGCTGCGGCAAACCGCGAAGAGGAAGCACCGCTTTTTTTGTGTTTTGCCGTGCACCCCCAATTACCGGCCGCACAGGGAAGGACCGCCGGAAGTATTAAACCCTACCGGGATGAACTGGATTTGCTTGCCGCACTGGCGGCGGAAGGCCGTCTTGCCGCTGTGGGGGAAACAGGGTTTGATTTGTTTAACAAAACCTTCCGGGAAACAGAAGCGGTTCAGGATGAACTTTTTGCCGCCCATCTGGAAACGGCCTTCTGCCGCAGTCTTCCTCTGGTAATTCATGCACGCCGGGCCATGCACAAAATTTTTTATTATACCAAAGTCCTGGCAGCCCTTCCCGCAGTGGTGTTTCATTCCTGGCCCGGCGCCCCCGACGAAGGTTTTTCCCTGCTCCGCCGGGGGGTGAATGCGTTTTTTTCCTTTGGAACCACCATCATGCTGAACCATAAAAATGCGATCCGTTCCTGCGCTGCCTTTCCCCCGGATCGTCTCCTCCTGGAAACCGATGCCCCCTGGCAGCCCTTACGGGGCGCTTTTTTTTCCCAGTGGCAGGACCTTGCCGCCATAACCAGGGCGGCCGCGGCCATACGGAAAGAAACCGGCGGAGTTGGCGGAGAGCCGGAAGTCCTGGAACGGATTACCGACGAGAATTTTTTCCGGGTATACAAAAGTGCGGGGTAATTATCCCTTTTCTTTGACAATAGCTTTACAGGCGCTTAAAAAAATATCCATGTCCTTATCGGTTCCTATGCTTACCCGCAGGTAATTTGTTAAACGGGGTTTGTTAAAGTGCCGGACAAGTATACCCCGGTCACGGAGGGCATGGAATAGTGTTTCGCCGCTTATGGCGGGGAAAGAAACAAACAAAAAATTTGCCTTTGAGGGGATAACCACAAAACCCATGGCCAAAAGAGCGGCGGCGCTTCGTTCACGGGTGGCCATAACCCGGCGGTTTATTTTGTCATAGTAGGATTTGTCCAGAACGGCGGCGGCTCCTCCGGCCAGGGCCAGGCGGTCCATGGTGTAGGAATTAAATGAATCCCGGATGCGGAACAATCCCTTAACCAGCGGCGCGTTACCGATGGCAAAACCTACCCGGAGTCCCGCAAGGGATGCGGATTTGGAAAGCGTGTGAACGGTAAGCAGATTGGGATGATCCGTGATACGGGGAACAATTGACTGGCCGCCAAAGGCAGTATAGGCTTCATCAACAATAAGGACCCTGCCGTTTTTTTCCAGCGATTGGGCCAGGGGAAGGAGGTCATCTGCGGGAAGGGCATTACCCGTGGGAGCATTGGGATTGGGAATGATCACCCCGCCGGCATTTTGGTATGCTGTTAAATCAATAGAAAAATCTTCCGCCAGCGGAATGGTTTTATAGGGGACCTCCCAAAGCCTGGCATAAACGGAATAAAAACTGTAGGTAATGTCGGGAAAAAACACCGGAAGCCTTTTGTCATTTTCCGGTAAAACGCCATGGTTAAAACAAGCGGCGGTTCCGCCGGAGCTTTCAAAAAACGCGCCAAAGGCAAAGGCAAGGACTTCGTCGGATCCGTTGCCGGGAAACACTTCTTCGGGTTTAACGGCGTAAGCTTCCGCCACAGCTTCCCGGAATTCGGTACAAAGCGGATCGGGATACAGCCGGAGACCGCTGCCTTTTTCCTCTTTCAAAATACGTTCCATGGCTTCGACAGCCCGCGGCGAAGGGGGGTAGGGGTTTTCATTGGTGTTAAGTTTAATAAAATTCCGGTCCCGGGGTTGTTCACCGGGCACATAGGGGTCAAGGGCTTTTATCCGCTGGTTCCAAAAAATACTCACGGTTTATCCTACTATTTCTTGTGCCGGCGATCCAGTTCGCAGAGGACCTCTTCTACGCTGACCCCTTCCCGGGTCATAAGCGCCGTGGCAAAGTAAAGCAGATCCGCCGCTTCCCAGATCACTTCGTCCCGGTTTTTGGCGGTACAGAGTTCTTCCGCTTCTTCCATAATTTTTTCCCGGACCAGTTCATTGTCCAGCGTGGCGGTATAGGAACCCGGCACGGGATTACAGAACCGTTCGGCAATAATGCTCTCCAGGTATTCCCAGGTATAACGGCGGTTTGTATCAAAGCAGGACCAGCCGCCGGTATGGCAGACCGGGCCGGCGGGTTCCACCACCGCCAGAAGGGCATCCCGGTCACAGTCGGCCCGGAGCCGTTTAAGGCGGAGCACATTGCCGGAGTTTTCTCCTTTCATCCACAGTTTGTTCCGTGTCCGGCTGTGGAAACAAAGGTTTCCCTTCTTAAAGGTTTCCGCCACTGCCTCCTTGTCCGCGTACCCGGTCATAAGAACCTGGCCGTCGGTACTCTGGGCAATTACCGGAATAAGACCTTCGCATTTCTTCCAGTTAAGGGATTCTACAAAGGCGTCGGCTAAATTGATTTTTCCTGTATAGAGGGCCATGCCAAGCTGGACATCGCAGTCCAGTTTGGCAATGGCGGCTATTTCTTCTATAGAAGAAATACCGCCCGCCGCGGTGATACGGGTGGACACCGCTTCCCGTAACATAACTACCGGAGCGGTGTCGATGCCGGTCATCGTTCCTTCCCGGTCAACGCAGGTAAAAAGAAGTTCCCCCACCCAGGGTTCAACCGCACGGGCGCTTTCCACGAGGGAAAGACCTGTGGGAGTTTTCCAGCCGTCCACGGTTATTTCATAACCATTCGCCGCTGCCTTTGCGTCTACGGCAGCAATAATCCGTTCACGGCCGATTTTTTTTGCCATGGCTTCCAGAAAAGTTGTGTTTACGGCAAATTCGCCGCCGCTTAAACCTGCACCTTTTTTTGCAGGGTTACGAAAAACTTGGGAACCGATGATGATCTTTTCCGCCCCAAGGCTGATAAGTTCCTTTGCCTGTTCCGGAGTTCTAATTCCTCCCCCCACCCGGCATTCGGCCTTACGGAAGAGGGGTTTTATCATCTCCAGATTGCTGCCTGTGCCAAGCGCGGCATCCAGATCGATTACCGCCGTTTCGCCATAGCGGTTAAATTCTTCCGCCAGCTCTGCGGCATTGTCCCGTTCAAGTACCAGTTGGCTTCCCTGCCGGAGCTGGACAACTTTTCCGTTTTGTATGTCTATCGAAGCTACTACCATCTGACACAAACTCCCTTTGCCTGGGCATGGCGTTTTATTTCCGGTATGGTGGTTTTTCCAAAGTGAAGGAGCGACGCCACTAAAGCAGCGTCGGCATTGCCCCATGTTTCCCCGGCGCCGGGGGAGGCGGGGGGAAGCAGTACATTGGCTATTTGGTCCAGGGTTCCCGCACCGCCCGAGGCAATAACCGGCACGGGAACCGCGTTTAGAATTGTCCGGGTAAGTTCCAAATCATACCCCGCCCCGGTGCCATCGGCATCAATTGAATTAAGGAGAATTTCTCCGGCACCCAATTTTACCGCCTGTACTGCCCATTCAACGGCATCAAGGCCCGTGTCGGTTCTGCCGCCATGGGAATAGGCATGCCAGTTTGTTTTTCCCCGCAGGGAATTTTCTCCGCTGTTTACCCGGGCGGCATCAATGGAAAGCACCACGCATTGGCTGCCATAGGCGGCAGCCATTTCCCGCAGCAGTTCGGGCCGCTTAAGGGCGGAAGTACAAACCGAAACTTTGTCGGCCCCGGCATTCATGACTTCCCGCATATCCTCCACGGTACGGATGCCGCCGCCAACGCAAAGGGGAATAAACACTTCCAGAGCGACCTGTTTTACCACTTCCAGCAGGGTAGCCCGGCTTTTGTAGGACGCACCGATGTCAAGAAAGGTAAGTTCATCGGCTCCTTCGTCATTATAACGCCGGGCCAGTTCCACCGGGTCTCCGGCATCTTTGATTCCCTTGAATTTGATTCCTTTGACAACCCTGCCGTCATCCACATCAAGACAGGGGATAATCCGCTTTGCCTGCATTAACGAATAGTACCAGAAAAAAGGCGGTATTACCACCCAAAAAGAGCCGCCAGTTTTGCCTGCTCGCCGGGAGAAAGTTCTCCGGGAAGTATGGCGTTTTCCTCCGGCCCCGGGGGCAGGAGGAAGCCGCCCTCCAGAAAATGCTGGAAAACTGATGCATAGGTTTCGCCGCCGCCTAAAACAACAGAAAGGTAAATGCCCCTTCGTTTCCAGCGGCAGCTTATATGCAGGGCTTTGTCCACTTTGGGAAAATACGGATTTCCTCGCTTGGGAACGGCAAGAAGATCGTAGATGCTTCTTGCCGCCGCCGTTAAGACCAGGGGAGAAAGTACCTGCGAAGGGGGAAATTCCGCATCCGCCGCCGGGTCCAAAACAAGAACCGCCGGAGCGCCGGGAAAAGAAAAGGGCAGTATGGGGATAAAAACCGGAGTAGTATCAAACAACGCCAGGGCCCCTTTGTCCAGGTAAGGCCTCCAGCGTTTATCTATGGCGGCTTTACCATCTGCCGCAGATAAGGTTAGCATTTTATCCAGCGAAGCTTCATCCTTGTAGAGGCGGAAGCGGCGCCGGGGAAACAAAAGGCCCAGGGCCTTGTAAAGCCGTTCTTCGGCACTGTGGGGAAAAGGGGCAAAAAGGCCCCTTTCCCCGCTGTTCTTGATTGAACGGAGCAGCCCCGGCGGATTGTGGCCCAGGAGGGCCCGTCCGCCGGACTGCCAGAGATCCACCAGGCGGCCGTTTGTTGTGTAAAGCCGCCAGCCCCGGGCGCGAAGAACCGGCGGCAGGCGGCGCAGCAGATCAGTATCCATCATTCCCTATTTTGGTAAAGTTTCTGCTTTGGTACAAGCTTAAAAAGCGGGTTTCCCGGCCATTGTCAAAACGGACCTTTACCACCGGGCCGTCGTCTCCTTCATCAATGCCGGTTACCGCTCCGTAACCCTGGTCGTCATGAAACACCCGTTCCCCTGTTTTCCAGCGGCCATCGGAAGATGTTTTGCCGCCGGGATTTGCCGTACCCCTGTAAGCGCCATAAGCGCCGCTGCTCCGGCCGGTACGGGAACCAAAACCGGCGGGGGCGCTGCCGATTATCCGCAGGGCCGACCTGTCCGCCTCCTGGAGAAAACGGGAGGGTTGTACCGGACTGGTCCGCCCGTAGAGACGGCGGACTGCGCATGAACACAGGTAGAGTTCATCCATGGCCCTGGTGGCTCCCACATAAAAAAGCCGCCGTTCCTCTTCCAGGTCGTCCCCCTCTTTGTCATCCCGGGGAAAGATCCCCTGTTCAAGACCGGTAAGAATAACCCGGGGAAATTCCAGCCCCTTGGTATTGTGCAGCGTGATCAAGGTAACAGCGTCTGAATTGGTATCCTCGGCGGTTTCAATGGAACGGTCAAGTTCGATGTGTTCCAGAAATTCCGCCAGCCCTTCCATGGAGGCGGGGTACAAACTTGATGCGTTAACCAGTTCCTGAAGATTCCCGATACGCTGGTAACCGTTAATTTCGTCATGGCTGCTGTGGTATTCCGCCAGTCCCGAATCAAGGATCAGTGATGTTACACAAACCGAAAGTCCCACACCGGCACGGATCGGCGGCCCGGCGGATTTTTCCGTTCCGGCGGATTTTTTTTCGCCGCCGGGCTTTTCGCGGGCGGACTTTTCGCCGGCGGACTTTTCGCCGCTTAATAGGCATAATAGGTCGCGGCCTTTTTCCATAAAGGCGGTAAAAAATTCCACCCCCGCCTGGGCTTTTGCGGAAAGGGAAAGGCCGCGGGCCGCATTGAGGAGACCTCCCGAGGGCGCGGCATAGGCCGCCTGGAGAATTTTATCCAATGCGGCGCTGCCGATACCACGGCTTGGTTTGTTGATCACCCGGCGGAAGGCAACTTCGTCCCGGGGATTAACCAGGAGGGCAAGCAAAGCCAGGGCATCTTTTATTTCTTCCCGCTCGTAAAATTTCAGGGATCCCACAACACGGTAGGGAATACTCCGGCGGAGCAGTTCGGTCTCAAATTCCAGGGACTGTGCGTTGGTCCGGTACAGTATGGCCCAATCAGAATAACTGGTTTTTTTCCCGTTGTTTTTTGTGCCTTCTCCCTTTACCGAACGTTCAATAAGTTCTGCGCAGAAAGCCGCTTCTTCATCCTGATTGGGAAGAAAAGCCAGAGTAGGGATTTTGCCGTTTCCCCGTTCGGCCCGGAGGGTTTTTCCCAGCCGGCCCTTGTTGTGATCCACCACCGAAGAAGCCAGAGTGAGGATCGGAGCGAACGAACGGTAGTTCCGTTCAAGCTTGATAATGTCGGTACCGGGAAAACGTTCGGGGAACTCCAGAATATTTTTTACCTCCGCGCCGCGGAAGCGATAGATAGATTGATCGTCATCACCCACCACGCACAGGCAGGTATTGGTTCCCGTTAGGGCCGTCAAGAGCCGGAATTGGGCAATGTTGGAATCCTGGTATTCGTCTACCATGATCACGCTGAAACGGGAATGAATGCGAGCAGCCAGTTCCGGATTGGACCGCAGTATCTCCACGGGTTTTTTGATAAGATCCCCAAAATCAACATTGCCTATTTTTCCCAGCCGCTCTTCATAGCGGGCATAGGTTTTTCTGAATTCCGGCCGGTAATCGATAAGATCCAGTTCCGGATCAGCGGGGGAAAGAAAGTAATCCTTGGCCCGGGAGATAAGCGAGG
>BNVB01000022.1 GCA_025997795.1 Spirochaetia bacterium
GGATTTTATGGAACTCTGCAAAAAAATCGTCACCCATGGTTTGGCCCTGACGGTAAAATCCGCAAAAAATATCAACGACGGAGTAGAATTTATCGTCATTGAAAACGACTCCGCCAAGTGGAAAAATTCCCGCAAGCAGCCCCGGCTTATGCGGATCTACCGTTCCCCGGATATGGTGGACGAAGGAAAGATCCGTTCGGCGCTGGACGATGCCAAAACCCAAAACATGAACCGTGCCATGGTAATTACCAGCGCCGGATTTACCCGCTCCGCTCTGGACTATGCCGAATCACGGCCGGTGGAACTCTACAACAAGGATACCTTACAGGCGCTGCTCAAACAAAGCGCCCAGGCCGGAACATGAAGATCCTCTGCATCGCCGATCAGATCGATCCGCTGGTGTATTCCCCCGCCATTAAAACCAGGTTCCGCGATGTGGACATGGTACTTTCCGCCGGAGACCTGCCCCTTGACTACCTTGATTTTACCGCCTCAAGCCTTAACTGTCCCCTTTTTTTTGTGTTCGGCAACCACCAGCTGGAAGAATACCAGACCTGCCGGAACATGACAAAAAGTTCCCCCCTCTTGTTCAGGGAAAGAAATCCCGCCGTCATGGCCCATGTGGGTTCTTCGGTACGCCGGGAAGGAGGGCTGATTATTGCGGGGCTGGGGGGCTCCAGGCGATACAACCGGGGAAACAACCAGTATACTGAAGGAGGGATGCTGCTGGAAATCTGGAAACTTTTTCCCCGGCTGCTCTTTAACCGGATCTTCCGGGGCCGCTGGCTGGACATTCTCTTAACCCATGCGGCTCCCCGGGGAATTCACGATAAACCTGACCCCTGCCATCTGGGGTTTAAGTGTTTTCTTTGGTTTATGCGGGCCTTTAAACCCCGGTATCTTATTCACGGCCATATTCACCTTTACGATCTTTCGGATATTCGTACCACCAGGTACAACAGTACCATGGTAATCAACGCATACAGCCAATACCTTATTAACATGGAACAGGGAGAGACATCAGAAAAATGAACGAAATACAGCGTCAGGCATCGGAAGATTTTTCCAAAGCCCGGACAAAAGAATTTTTTTCCCGGATTATGCATTTTATGGACACCGACAAAAACCGGCTGCTTTCGTTAAACGATGTCCGGGAAATTCTTAAACCCCGGGGGGAAAGTTACAAGGGCATGAGCACCGTGCCGATAGAACTTATCGTAGGAAGCGAAGGCCGTTACCGGGACTTTAACAAATATTTTTTACCCCGGAGAGAACACCTCCGGTCCCGGTGGGAACGGGTGGACGAAGCCCGGCTTAACGACATCACCCTGCCGCCGATACAACTCTACGAAATAGGCGGCGTGTACTTTGTCCGGGACGGGAATCACCGGGTGTCGGTGGCCAGAGCCCAGGGCGTGGAAATGGTAGATGCCGAAGTAATAAGCCTTTCCACAGAAATTCAGCTTAGTCCCAACATGACCATAGACCAGTTACGCTCTGTCCTGCTCAAGTACGAAAAGATCTTTTTTTATGAAAAGACCAGTTTTAAGGAGCTTACCGGCTGCGATACCCTCAACTTTACCCGGCCCGGCCGTTATGATGTAATCTACAATCATATCCTGGTTCACAAATATTACCTTAACCAGGATCAAACGGGGGAAGTTTCTTTCTCCAATGCCCTGGTTTCCTGGTACAACAATGTGTACGATCCTATTATCAGTATTATTAAAGAAGACAATCTTGTTTCTCTTTTTCCCCAGCGTACGCCGGGAGACCTCTATGTATGGATTGTCAAACATTGGGACATTCTCAAAAAAAAATACGGCATCCACTATTCCCTCTACGACGCGGTCCACGATTTTAGGAACCGTTTTGGCAAACGTAAAGCAGCAACACCCTTTGCCTTGATCAAATCCTTCCTGTCCGGTATCTTTGGCACAAGGAGATAACAATGCCAGTACTTTCAATACAATCACATGTGGTATACGGCCACGCAGGCAATAGTGCGGCGGTCTTTCCCATCCAGCGTCTGGGCAGAGAAGTTTGGGCAATCAATACCGTAGAATTTTCAAACCATACCGGTTACAAGGCATGGCGGGGAGAAGCCCTAAGCCCCCGCCTGGTGGAAGAACTTGTTCTGGGGCTGGAAGAACGGGATGTGCTTAAACAGTGCGAAGCAGTTCTTTCCGGTTACCTTGGAGATCCTGTTACCGGCAGAGCGATTATCGCCGCGGTTAAAAAGGTCCGCTCCCATGCGCCGGAAGTTATCTACTGCTGCGATCCTGTTATGGGAGATGTGGGCCGGGGTTTTTATGTAAAGCCCGAAATTCCGGATATCTTTAAAAACGAAGTTATTCCCCTGGCGGATATTATTACTCCCAATCAATTTGAACTGGATGCTCTTACGGGGAAACGGACCGAAACCCTGGAAGATGTATGTAAGGCAGTGGAACAGCTCCATGCAGCGGGGCCAAAGATTATCCTCGTGACCAGCCTTAAAACAGAACCGGCGGAGGCTGGAAGGGATACAACGGCTTCACCGGCGGCGCGGAATTCCCCCGCCATCGGCATGCTTGTTTCCAACCGGAAAGAAGTGTACCGGATCAGCACGCCGGAACTGTACTTTGAAAACAGTACCGCCATGGCCGGTTCGGGAGATCTTACCACCTCGGTATTTCTTTCCCGGTATCTGGAAACAGCGGACATCAAGTCTGCTCTGGAATATACTGCCGCGGCGGTTTACGGAATCATGGAGGCGACCCACAAAGCAAACAGCCGGGAACTGCTCTTAATTGCCGCCCAGGATGCCCTTGCGGGGAAGGATACACCCTTCCGGGCGGAACGGCTCTAGGATGGGTCTAACGCGGGATGATATTTTCCTTAAAGCGCCCTATAAGCGCTTTAAGGAATTTGTCTGCCCCGGGATAGACCGCTTTGCCCTGCTCTGTTCTGTTCTGGAAGAAAACGCCCTCCCTTTTGAAGTTTTAAAACTTGCCGAAAAACGCCACATTGTTTTATCCAGCGGTTTTACAAAGGAAACGGCAGTCATATTTACCGCCCATTATGATCGTACCTTGAACAGTCCCGGGGCCAACGACAACGGAGCGGCGGTATTCCAGCTTGTAGAAACGGCGCTCCGTATTTCCGGAGGGGAACCTTCGCTCCGCAGGGGCCCGGCGGAGTATGCCGGTAACGGCGCTGACGAAAGCAAAACCGCCGCTAACGGCGCACTTTTTATTTTTACCGACGGGGAAGAACTTTCCTGCGGCGAAAACCTGCAGCACCAGGGATCCTACAATTTGGGATTGTACCTGCGGGAAAAAGGACTGGGAGACGGACGGATTTTTACCTTTGACGCCTGCGGCGCGGGAGATACCTTGATTATTTCTACTGCGGCGGATGAACTTTTAAAACAAAAAAAAGGACCGGGGGCAGAAACAGCCCGCCGCAAGGTAGGAACACTCCGCGGAGCGGCCCTGGAAGCCGCCCGGTTTTGCCTCCTGGAAAAAGTGATGCTGCTTCCCACGCCTTTTTCCGAAGATGCCGGTTTTCTTCTTGCCGGCATGGCGGCCCAGACCATTACCGTATTACCCCAAAGTGAAGCGGCCGCTTTTGCCTCGCTGGTGCGCCGCCGGGGGAACAGCGGGCTTTATGAAACAAAAACCGGCGACCTGCTCTCTGCCGCCCCGGCAGAGAGCAGGCTTATCCCCGAAACCTGGCGGAGCCTTAACGGCCCCGCCGACAGCCCCCTCCGGCTTACGCCGGAACACTGGAAAACGGTAACAGCCTTTGCCACTGCCCTGGCGGAATGAAACGGACAAATGGCCGTACGGTAAAAATCAACTTTCCACGGGGGAGTTATGCTCCCATGATACTTTACTATTAAATCGCGGATTTGTTTTACCTGATAAGGCTTTGCTTTTGGACCGTCAGGTTGAATATTAATAATTTCATCAATACCCCGCCGCAAGTGGCTAAACTTGACCCACAAAACCAAAAATGAAGAAGAAAAACCGCGAAGGCGCCTAAGGCGACCAAGGAAGATGATGAACCTACCCCGAAGGTCTTCTCTTCTCCTTTGCGCGCCTTAGTCGCGCGGTAAAAAAATCTTAAGAGCCTCCTTGTAGAATCACCCGCTTTATCCCATCTTTCAGATGTTGGGTATTGAAATTGAACAAAAAACCGAGAGAAATATCTGAAAGCCGCATATACGTGAGTATTTGGGCCAAATGGATATCGGTGAGCTCTTTTACTGCCTTGTTCTCGATGATTATTTGGTTATGCTCAACGACCATGTCAATACGATATCCGCACTCAATGGTCATCCCTCTATATATAAGGGGTAACGATTTTTCACATTCCACAAAAAAACCTTGTTGGGTAAGTTCATATTGTAAACAAGCTTGATAAGCGCTCTCCAGCAGGCCTGGACCCAGGAATGAATGGACATTGTAGGCACAATTCAGTACTTTTTTAGCCAGATTCTCCTGTTCCTGGGTTACCACTTTCTCTTCCTCTTCCCCTTCGTCGCCTTTGGCACCATCGCGGTTAAAAAATCTTAATCCCTAATTTACTATACGCTGATTTCTGGGTCAAGTTTAGCCTGAAGGACGGGGTATTATTTCCTGTAAGGGTCATTATACATAGAGTGAAATACCGTACGGAAGACACCCCTCGTCCGCAGTCTGTCCACAAAGTAAGGCCGGACTTTAGCCGTACTTTGTGGACAGACACTTACCTGCTTAGCGCGTTAAAAAGCGCGGATGGGACGGACATAACAGGGCTTATCCTTTTTGGAGTTATACTGGGGGCCAGTGGTAAAATTTTGAGAAACCGCAACGGAACTATCGTATTCCGATGAGGACCAATACTCATCGTTGGCAGTTTTGTCTATATGCGCTTTTTCCTTGTACATCTGGTTCAGTTCGTCCTTGCTGGGGAGGAACCAGTCGTTTTTGCCGCCGCCGCGGTAATCGACGCAACCTTTTGCCGGATTTGCGTTAGGGTCTGCCGCACGTATCGCCGCAGTATTGGCATAGCCCATCCCGATGGCGGTTTCTTTCGTGTCGAGTATGGAAAGCCAATCACCAGTACCCTCGGGAGGAGGTAAAAATTGCGGGGAAGCCCATACAAACTTTCCTAAATCCACCGGAGCCGCTTCAAGGTAATGGTAGGTTCCTTTATCTTTTACGGCAAAGCCCGTTTCACTTACATAGAAAATTTTCCCGCCGCCGGGGCCGGTCCCGCCGATGGTATACTCGCCGCCTGCTCCGCCGCAGGATAAAACCGCAGCAAACAGAATTGTTGTAAAAACCACTCCTCTTAATAACTGTACTTTCTTTTTCATTTCTTTACTCCTCTATAAATTTTTCCCTGCCCATGACAGGGTTTGAGACCAAAAGGGTTGAGTGGAAAAGGGTTCCGCTTTAGCGGGTTCCGGCTTTAGCGGAAACCGGGATTCCGTCAGACAAGACGGTATAGAGCCGGAGAAATTTATGGGCAAGTTCAGCGGGAAAAGAATTTTTGTTAAAGGGTTACTATGAGAGAGAGAGAGAGAGAGAGCAATTTTCGTGCCAAGTTACGGGCTTTCTCATAAATTTAATGCTAATTTATGAAAAAAGATATGTCAAGGGTTTTTCCTTGCTTGGAGGGCAAATTCGTATTATTTTGTTAGGAAATGTGGTTGCACGGGGAATTAATGCAAATCTCGAGGAGGAGCCAAGGCCTCTTTCCCTCCGTTGGGGAAATTTGCTCTTTTTTATTCGCCGGGGGGTCGAATACCCCTTCAGGCTAAACTTGACCCACAAATCAAAAATGAAGAAGAAAAACCGCGATGGCGCCGAAGGCGACCAAGGAAGATGATGGACCAATCAGCCCCCCTATTCCTCTTCCCCTTCGTCGCCTTTGGCGCCATCGCGGTTAAAAATTCTTAATCCCTAATTTACTATACGCTAATTTATGAAAAAAGATATGTCAAGTGTTTTTCCTTGCTTGGAGGGAAAAATACACTGTTTTAATAGTTGAGCCGCTGCCTTGTTTTTCACTTTTCTATTTCCATAAAGCCATTCACTATATCAAGAACATCTAACAAAATATCATCTGCCACATTTTCAATATATTCAAAATTTCGTGCATTTATGTCGAGCGTTCTTACTTGGTCGCATAGGATTACCCCGGTAGTTTTTGTCCTATCATCTAATTTTATATGAAAAGGATGATCCTTATCCCTGTTTGTTATGGGACAGACAATAGCCAACTTTGAAAAATTATTAAAACTTTCGTTACTTACTATCAAAGCAGGCCTTCGGCCTCGTTGTTCATGACCAGCTTGCGGGTCAATCGGCAGCGGAGCAGCCGCATCAAGCCAAATTATATCTCCCTGTTTTACCATAGTTCTTTTCCTACGGGTCGCCCCCAATCTATTTCTACTTGATTTTCAGGAGTAACGTTTTTGCCATAAAAATTTACAAGCCGTTCTTTGGTGGTTTTATGTTTTGGGGCGTATGTTTTTTTTATGATAATTGCTTCATTTTCTACCAAAACATCAACCGTATCATTTTCAGCCATATTGAGATTTTGCAGGAAAACCTTTGGGAGCCGTATCCCTTGACTATTACCCCATTTAACAATTGCCGTTGTCATACTTATTATTCTCCCCCTCTGTTGGGATATACTAAGTATATCCTACTCTATCATAAAGTCAAGGGTTTTTACATTATTTTATTGGTTTTTTGAAAGCCACCCCAAACTGATGGATGGCATTAACCCCGAATCCGCAGAGCCAGCACTTTACCAATAAACATCCGGTGGTAATCCTTTTCCGGATAGTTTTTTTCAATCTCTTCCGGCACAACAAAGCGGGAAGGATCAAAGTCGTGGGTATAGAATTTTTGGCAGATGATCACTTCACGGGCTTCTTTAAAACTTACCGCCCCCGCTCCGGCGCCGTTTTCAAACACAATGGGGGTCAAGCCCGCTTTTTCCGCCTTATCCGTATCCCGTCCCGACACAGAACCGCAGATTTCCAGCGCCTTGTGGAAAGCCGGATCAAAAAACGACAGCGAAAACAGGGGTGAATCATTGGCAAAGGGAAAAGTCTGCCGGCCGGGCCTGATAAAACAAAAGGCCACTTCGGTACTCCACAATACCCCCAATCCGCCCCAGGACGCTGTCATGGTATTCCAGTTCCCCTTGTCCGCAGCGATATTACCAGTACTTATAAGCATCCAGTCATCGCCAATACGCTTAATCGGGGAACCGGGAAATTCCCGCACGCCTGTTTCGATCCATTCATTTCCCGCAGGGATCACTTCTTTTTGCCGCATGATTACTCCTCTTTTTAACGATACCTTTTTTAGGTTATACCTTAACGCCAAGCAGGGCGCTGTATGCATCAAGGGCGCTGTCTCCGGAATTTCCCGACAGCACCTTTTTGGTAAGAATTTTTCCCAGTTGTACCCCTTCCTGATCAAAACTGTTAAGGTTCCACACAAAACCCTGGAACATCACTTTGTTTTCAAAGTGCGCAAGGAGGCTTCCCAGCGCGGCGGGGGTAAGCTGTTTGCCGCTTATAAGGCTTGAGGGCCGGCCGCCGGGGAAAAATTTATTTTTATCCGCATCGTCTTTACCTTTGGCAAAAGCGACAATTTGGGCGGCCAGGTTTGCCTTAAGTTTTGTCTGGCTTACCGAACCGTCCACTTCTACATCGTCTCCCCGCTGGCTTTCGGTAAAACCCACAAACTGAAGGGGAATAGTATCCGTTCCCTGGTGAAGGAGCTGATAAAATGAATGTTGGCCGTTGGTGCCGGGCTCGCCGAATACCGCCGGCCCCGTGGCATAGGAAAGGTCCTCTCCGGAACGGTTTACCCGCTTGCCGTTGGATTCCATGTCCAACTGCTGGAGGTGGGCGGGAAAACGGGAAAGGGCCTGGCTGTAGGGGAGCACCGCCGTAACGGGATACTCCAGAAAATTCCGCTCCCACACTCCCAAAAGGGCATCGAGCAGGGCGGCGTTTTTTTGTATGTCCGTTTCCAGGGCAAGTTTATCCGCCTCCCGGGCCCCGGCAAGAAATTCCTTAAACACAAGAGGACCAAAGGCCAGGGAAAGAATTACCCCGCCCACGGCTGAGGTGGAAGAATAACGGCCGCCGATAAAATCATCTATATAAAAGGAATCCAGATACGCCGGATTACGGGCCAGGGGGCTTGTTTCGCTGGTCACCGCCGTCATGTGTTTACTTGGATCAAGTCCCGCTTTTGTAAGTTTATCTTTTATAAACAGTTCGTTGGCCAGCGTTTCCTGGGTAGTACCGCTTTTGGAAACAAGTACAAACACCGTTTCCGAAAGATCCAGCGAAGCAGCAATGGCAGAAGCATCGTCGGGATCCACATTTGAAATAAAATAGGCGTTAAGTTTTTTCTTGCCGTTTTTGACTGCCCAGTTATCCAAGGCCAGATACATCGCCCGGGGTCCCAGGTCCGATCCGCCTATGCCGATTTGTACGGCATTTTTAAAGGGCTTGCCCGAAGCGCCCTTAACCTTTCCCGAACGGACATCTTCTGCAAAGGCGGCAAAACGATCCAGTTCTGCCGTATAAAAAGCCCCCAGGTCTTTGCCGCCATGAAGCACGGCCTTGCCTGTGGCGGCCTTGCCCCCGCTGCGCAGCAAATGGTGAAGCACCAAACGGCCCTCCCCGGTGTTCATCACTTCCCCTTCCAGAAGCGCCTTGTATTTGGGTATAAGTTCCTGCTCATCCGCCAGGGATTGCAGAACGGACAGCACCGGGCCGGGGGCAGCCTTGGCAGCCCAATTATAGGAAAGGCCCCCGGCCATGGGAACGGCACAGTTCCGTACCCGGTCTGCAGTAAGATTCGCGGCAAAATCAAAGGTTTTTCCCGCCGGCGCCAGGGATTGCAGTTTTGCATAAGCGGCGGTTTTGTCAAAATTGGTATAGTTCATTATATACTCCCCTTTTGTCTTAGGATAACACAAAACCGGGAGAACCGCCAGACAAGGAGCGGCGGACTTTGTTAGGTCCCGAATTGTGTAATAATTGTGCACTAATTGCGTGACAATCGCTTGACAAAGGTGAAAGACCAGCTTATTCTTTAGATATGAATTACCTTAGTGTACGGGATTTTAGAAATTCGCCCCGGACGGTATGGCGAAAACTGGCTGATCAGGGAAAGATGGTGGTTACCAATAATGGTAAACCCTGCGCCTTGATGCTCACTGTTGACGGCGAAAATCTGGAGGAAACTATGGAAATGCTGGAACAAACCGAAGTAATGCGGGCAGTAAACCGGATGCGTCTTGGCTCGGTACAAAAGGGGACCAATACCATGACTCTGGAAGAGATCAACGGTATTATCACGGATACCAGGAAAAACGCCCTTTAAGCCATGGATCGTCTGGTTCTTGACACTAATATCATTGTCTCTGCCCTGCTTACACCGGGAGGCAAACCCGCCAGAGTGCTGGACCAGGTCCTAAGCGGGAATGCCGTATTGTGCCACGATGCGGAAATTATCACCGAATACCAGGAGGTCATGTGCCGTAAGGAATTTGCCTTTAACCCCGGGGATATCCATATTCTGATTATCCGGCTCATAAAAAAGGGCGTATCCATAACGGCAGCGCCCGCCGCCGTTCCCTTTACCGATGAAAGCGACCGGAAATTTTTTGAAACCGCCAAAAGCTGCGGGGCGTTCCTTGTTACGGGTAATATAAAACACTTTCCCGTTGAATCGTGGATTATGACCCCGGCGGAATATCTGGAATCGTTGTATAGATAAAACAGTCAGTCTTCCAGTTCCGGAATACTTTCCTTAAGCCGGGCAAGAAAATCTTCGCCGCTTACCCCTTCCCGGAGCGCCACAAACACCGTGTTGTCCCTGCCGGAGATCGTTCCCATTACTTCGTCCAAATTCAGGTTATCCACCGCCAGGGCTACCGCATCTGAATGGCCGGAACAGGTTTTAATTACAACCAGGTTTCCTGCCCAGTCTATAGAAATATAACCCCGGAGAAAATCGTTGATGTGGGTCTGTTCGGTTTCCCGCGTTTCGTCCCCGCCGGGCAGGGAATAGACATAAGCGCCATCGCCGTCCGAAATTTTACCCACCCGGAGCAGTTTTAGGTCCCTGGATAAGGTAGCCTGGGTAACGGTAAAACCCTCTTTTTCCAGATGCCCCAGAAGGGTCTCCTGGGATTCAATGCGGCAGGTTTTTATCAGGCGGCGGACAGCCTTGAGCCGCGCGAGGCGTTCCTTCATTATGCATAAATATACAAAACAATGCCTTTTTATGCAAGAAGGCGAAACACCTTATGGCTTTCTGGCAAAAATGCCGATAGTCTTATCATAATAGAGTATTATTTATGGAAGAAAACAGCGAAAACGGTGAGAATCAACAAATCCTTCTCTCCGGGGACCGGAATGATGGCAATGTGGCGGTACTTTTTTCCAGCGATAAGCTGGAACTTCGGGCCGATTTTTACCCTCCCATGAGTTCCGGAAGGCCCCTCGCCGCAGATGACATAAGCACCGCCCTGGCCCGCAGTAATGTGATTCACGGAGTACTCTGGGAAAACATCCAGCAGGCGGTAACAAGCTGTAACCTGAACCGCCACATTGTACGGAATGTGATCATTGCCCGGGGAAATCCGCCTGCGAACGAAATTCTTGAATATTTTCAATTTAACCCTGCCCTCAAGCCCCCAGAAATCAAGGCAGACGATAACAAACGGACCGATTACCGCTCCGCCTCTCCTTTTATCATTGTTAAAAAAGGACAGGCCCTGGCAAAACTTAAATCCCGCAAAGAAGGAAGAGACGGCAAGGACATCTACGGCCAGACAATTCCCCATGGTACCGTCCGGCCCGATGGCGTTTCTGCGGGAACCAATACCAGAAGCGATGGGGTTTTTATCTATGCGGATATTAACGGCCAGCTTGTGCAAGCGGGAAAGGTTCTTAATGTTCAGGATTCCCTGGTGATCAAAGGCCCGGTAGATTATCACACGGGGCATATTGTATTTCCCGGCGATGTTTTTATAGAAGGCCCCGTGTCGGACGGATTTAAAATTTATTCCGGCGGAGCGGTAACGATCAAACAGACCCTTGATGTTACCGAAGTGATTGCAAAAACGGATCTTACCGTGGCGGGGGGAATCGTCGGCCGGGGACGGGGGCTCCTTAAAGTGGGAGGCGGCATAAAAACAAAGTTTCTGGAAAACTGCAAGGCCGCCTGCCGCAAGACGATCATGGTAGATGCGGACATTGTAAACTCATCGGTGTATACCCTGGAAAAAATAGAAATGGGCGAGAAGGGAATTATCCTGGCAAGCGAAATCTACGCAGTCCAGGGTGTCCGTACCGGCGGCATTGGAAAAAAAACCGGCAAAGCCGCCAGGATCCATTGCGGCGTTGATTTTACCGCCCAGCAGGAACAGGAAAAATGTAATGCCGAACTGCGGATCCTCGCCGGCAAACTGCACCAGATACGGGAACTACTGGCGGCGGAAAGTGCGGAAAATCCCGAGCCGGAAGTCCCCGCGGATGCCGCGGGTGTTGGAATGGATGCCGCGGGTGTTGGAATGGGTGCCGCGGGTGTTGGAATGGGTGCCGAACGGCGCAAAAAAATGGAAGAAACCCTGGCCCTGTTGGAAGAAGAACAGAAAAACTGTACCGCCAAAGCCGCCGCCATCCTGGCCCGGCTCAATGCCGACGATAATGCCGCTGTGGAAGTAAGCGGAGAAATTGCCCCGGGAACCCTTATTGAAATTTGCCAGATTGCCCTTTTTGTCTCCGAACCGCTCAAACATGTACGAATCCGCCTGAACCGGGCGCTGGGTAAACTGGTAAGCGAACCGCTGTCATAACGGGGAAGTGCATAACCAACTTTAGCTGGTTGCGTAATTAGCTTTAGCTAATTACGCAAGGACCACTTCCGTTCTGCCCGTGCCGCCCAATTCAGGCCGGGAAAAATAATAGTCCGCCACAGCGGGATCATTCTTCAAATATTCATGCACACCCTTTTGTAGTATGCCATCCCCTTTACCGTGGATCACGGCAAAGGTTCCCAGTCCCGCAAGGACCGCCGCGTCTACCTGGCGGCGCAGCGCTTCCAGGGCTTCTTCCAGACGCATCCCCAGCAGTTTAAGTTCCAGCTGCACTTCTGCCGGAGTCAGGTCCGCCGCCCAGTTCCCGGAACCGCCCGCACTGCCGGAAAACCCGGCGGCTCCCTCTGACGGAGCGGAATGTTTGGTCTCCGCCGGAGCAGGAAAAAGTTCCGCTTCGGGAAAAGTCATCTTAACCGAGCCGATTTCCACTATCCAGCTTTTGTCTGCCCTGTTGTCCCGCCGCAGTACCTTTCCCCGGCGAAGAAAGGGCCCGGCCAGAACTTCTGCCCCCGCAGTTATTTCATTCTTTGGCATTCCGGCGGTTTCCGCGGCATCCATTCCAGAACCCGCGGTTTCCATTCCAAAATCCGCCAGGGTTTGGCCCTCCGCCCGGAGCGCCGCTTCCATGGAGTCCGAACCGGTTTCCAGCTGTTTTAAAAATTCTTTTACCTTAAGGGTTTTTTCCCGGCTTAGTTCGCCTTCCCGGATTTCTCTAACAAGGTTCTCCAGGGTTTTCCGGCTTTCTCCCAAAAGTCGCCGGAATTCCGCAGCCCCTCCCTGTTTTAAAAGATATTCCTTCTGACGCAGGGTTAGTTCTTTAAGGTCAATCCGCCGCCGGTCTTCCCGGAGCCGGTCTTCTTCCGCCCGGGCGAACCGGGAAATAGTATCCAACTCCCGGTGTTTTTCCTTAAGCCCCGCAATAAGTAGAGATACATCGGAGCGTTCTTCGTCCAGATAACTCCGGGCTTTTTCCACCAATGGCGGCGGAAAACCGTTCCGGGCGGCAATGTCCACAGCCCGGCTTTCTCCGGGTATACCCATGATGATCCGGTAGGTGGGCGAAAGGGTACGGCGGTCAAATTCTACCGAAGCGTTTTCTACCCCTTCCCGGCTGTACCCATAATTTTTAAGCATGCCGTGATGGGTGGTAAGAATCACTGTCGTTTTTGTTTCAATAAAGTGATCCAGAATCGCCATGGCAATGGCGCTGCCCTCTTCCGGATCGGTCCCCGCTCCCAGTTCATCCAGCAGTACCAGCGATTGTTCCCCGGCGGCTCCAATGATTGCGGCAATGCTGGTCATGTGGGCGGAAAATGTAGAAAGTGACTGGCTCAAGGATTGTTCATCCCCAATATCCGCATAAACGCCGTCAAATACCGGAAGCGCCGCTTCCGCTGCGGGCAGGGCAAGACCGCTTTGATTCATCAGCGCAAAAAGTCCTGCGGTTTTAAGGCTTACCGTTTTGCCCCCCGTATTGGGCCCGGTGATGATCACCATTTTAGTATGGGGATCAAAACAAAGGTCGATGGGCACTGCATCCTGCCCCAAAAGGGGATGCCGGGCCCCTTTAAGAACCAACGGGCCTTCACCGGCAAAAACGCCGTTTGTTTCCAGAGCATACCGGGCCCGGGCCCGGATCGTTTCCAGGTACACCACCGTCCGGTGGAATTCCGTAAGCTCATCCCGGGAAAGGGCAAGGGCTGCCGTAAGTTCACGGAGCAGCCGGCGTATCTCCGCATCAAGCGCCGCTTTTTCAATAAGGATCTGGTTGTTTTTTTCTACCGATTCTTCGGGCTCCACAAAAAGGGTCTGCCCCGTGGCGGATACTTCGTGGACAATGCCCTTGATCCGGCCGCGGTAATTTGCCTTTACCGCTAAAACAATCCTTCCGTCCCGCTGGGACGGAAGGACCGACTGCAGCATGTGCCGGGTACTTTCATCGGTTTTGTAATGTCCTGTTATACGTTCCAGGTCTTTGGAAAGTTCCTGAATGCGGTTACGGATTTTTTTTATTTCCGGCAGATCCCTTACCTTGCCGTCCCGGTCCAGGATACGGAAAATCTCCGCCGCTTTGGCGGAACAATCCGGCAGACCGGAAGCGATGTCACGGAGCGCCGCCAAATCGGGCTGGGCGGTTTCACGGTTTTTTTCATCCCGGCTTTCCAAAATAAAGCGGCGTAACTCTTCTCCCCGTTCAATAAAAAGTCCCAGGGCAAGGATCTCATCGGCATCAAGAAAACTTCCTTCCACTGCCAAAGCAGGCAGGAGAAATCCCACAGCGGGAAGTTCCTCCCGGTTTTCTTCCCCGCCTTTTTTAAGAAGATCACAAAAGGCGGAAACACTTTTTTTCCGTTCCCGCACTCTTTCGCCGTCAAAGAGCGGGCTTTCCGCCCGGATGTTTTCCGCCGCTTCTGCGCTTAAGGCGCGGGAAGCAGCGGCTTCCCGTACACGGTCAAATTCCAGGAGGGCCGCGGTTTTTTCCAGGAGCTTTTTAGAGTCCGGCAAGTTCATCACCAATCCTTAAAAAACTTTCGTAGCGGTCTTTGTGGATCAAACCCGCCGCCGCCGCTTCCAGGATCTTGCAGCCCTGTTCGGTACGGTGGGAACAGGAATGGCCGTAGGTACAACGGCCCGCCAGTTCCGCGAATTCCTTCATATAATAGATGAGTTCCTCCGGCTTAACGCCGTCGGGAACCATCCGCCTTATTCCCGGTGTATCGATCACATAGGTCCGGGCAGAATGTACCGGCGGATTTACGGCCGCCGGATCGACAGCGCCAAGACCCGGCAGCTCCAGCATCACCGAGAGGGTTGTGGTGTGGTTTCCCCGGTCGTACTTTTCGTTCATTGTGCCGGTTCTCATGGCAAGCGAAGTATCCAGAGCATTGATAAGGCTCGACTTTCCCACCCCGGACTGTCCAAGCAGGGCAGAACTTTTTCCCGCCATAAGGGACCGCAGTTGATCCAGACCCTGGCCTGTTTTGGCGGAAAGCCGCAGTACCCGGTAACCGATTCGTTCGTAGTCGGCAAAACGTTCTTCCGTACCGGTTTCAGCCTCCGCGCTTTCAAGCAAATCGCTTTTATTGCAGAGTATCACCGGGGGAATACCTGCGGCCTCGGCCTGGACCAGAAGACGATCCAGAAACCGGGGCCTAAAAGGAGGAGAAGCGGGACTGGTTACACAAAACAAGAGGTCAATATTCGCCGCCAGGATTTGCGATTTCTGCCCCTTTTGATTAAACCGGGTAAGGATAGTACTCCGGTCTTCCACGGCGGTGATCTGCGCCGTACCGGGACAGAGGGGGTCTTCTTCCATTGTTACCCGGTCCCCCGGCGCCAGGGGGTTGTAATAGGATTCCGCTCCCTTAAGAACCTTGCCCTTAAGACGGCATTCCAGCACCGGCATTTTGTCCGGTGATTTTCCCCGCAGAAGATCCGGGGCAGCGTCTTCTTCCGCCAGCACGGTAAAAACATTCCGGGACCCCCGGAGTACCAGGCCTTTCATGCCGTTAACAGTACCGTTTAGGTTTCGCGGGTATCGGCAAAGAGCTTGTCAAAGGCCGATTTTGCACCCAACCGGGCGGCGGCAGATTTTGTATCCCCCGTAACAGCGGAACGAAACCGGGGATTAAGGGAAAACCAGTCGCAGAAATTTCCCCGTTCCTTGTCCGCCTCCGGTTCCGCATTTGTTTCCGAACAATCCCCCCGTGAGCCGGGAAGATAAAAACGGCAGTGGCGGCAAGAGCGAAGATCCTTCCCGCAGGAACAGCGCTTACTCCGTCCCAGGGGTTCGCTTTCTGTAACGGGAGACCCGCAATACCAACACATAGGCCCATAATAGCGAATCTCCATGGGATTGACCAGTCCCGTGGAGCGCACTACAGTTAAAGAAGCATGTTTACGCTTAATCCCTGTGCCGCAGGCTGCGGCAGAACAGCCATATCCGGTTCTCACCTTTGCGCTGTTCATGCGGCCCAGGCAGAAAAAGAAGCTGGCCGTATCGGCGCCTTTATTCTGGAACAACAGGTACTTAAGGATCTTAATGCGCCGGGACTTGATTTTATCAGTACCGATTTTTCCAACAGATCGTTCTATGGCTGTAATTTTATGAACTCATCTTTTTCCATGTGCCTTTTTACCGGAACGATCATGCGGATGTGTTTTTTTGATTTTGCGGTGTTTACCGGCTGCGATTTTTCCGGCGGCGATCTCCAGCTGCTTTCTTTTGCCGGCTCCACCATCCGCGACTGTACCTTTGAAAATTCGGAACTAATTCATCTTAACTATGGCGGAGCGCTTATTTCCGACACTACCTTTAACGATTCAAACCTCTACAATTCCCGGTTCATTGGCGCAAATATTACCAACTGCGACTTTGTGGACTGCAATATAAAAAAAGTTTTTTTTATCGGCGCAAAACAAACAAACCTTTCCTTTAAATCTTCCAATACCGCAGAGGCGGTGTTTGAACCGGAGCAGGAGTAAATGAAAGTTTTTATTCACTACTGTACCTACGGGTTTAGCAATTGTTATATCCTGGGTAACGATATAAATGACAATACTTCTCCCCGGGATGCGGTGGTGATAGATCCGGGAAGCATGGAAGAACCTATGCTGGATTTTATTGAACGCTACAACTATACCCTGCGGGGAATCCTTATTACCCATGATCATATAAACCATGTCCACGGCCTGCGTACCCTAAGGCGAATTTATGATGCGGATATCTATGCGGTTAATCCCACAGTGCGGGAACAAAAAACCCGCGTTATCCGGGACGGGGAAGTACTCAAACTGGGGGTCATAAGCGTTACGGTGATCACCGTGCCGGGCCATTCATCGGATTCGGCCATATTCAAAATAGGCCACACGCTCTTGACAGGAGATACCATCACCGCAGGGCTTTTGGGAACTACCATCAGCCCCTATGGCAGAACCAAACAAATGGAAGGCCTGCGAAGCAAGGTTCTTTCCCTGCCGGGCAATTTTGTTGTGCTGCCCGGACACGGCCCTCCGTCTACGCTGGACGCAGAACGGCAGTACAATGCAGGAATTTTGGAATACGATCAAAATAAAAACAAGCGGCAGCCCTTCCGGATGGAGTTTGATTAAAGGGCGATAATGCTCCGGGCTAACAGTTTAGCCACATTGTACTTGCGTTCCATGGTAAGTTCTTCGCTTTTTCGCAAAAAGGTATCCAGCTCTGCGGCGAACGATTCGGGCAATACCGGCAGTTCCAGCACCTGTTTATAGTAAGCCCGGTGGGATGGTTCAAAACAGTTGTTGATGCAAAAGAGCGCCAGGCATGCGTACTTGATAAACAGGGCCGACGAAACAAGATAGTGGAACTCATCGTTGTTCATCAGCGCCGCACCAAGATCACTCAGTGAATGTTCCATCTTGGATTCGGTGGTTTCCCGTATCTGCCTCCAGAAATGATCGTTTAAACCAAGAAGTTTTTTTTGTATGCCGTCTATCCAGCCGGTCCTGGAAAAAAGGACTTCCCCATGGGCAAGGCGGTAATAACCATAGGTTCCCGAATCTTTAAGAAACCAGAGCAGGTCCTGTTTCGATTCTGCAATGGAAACAAGTTCTTCAATTTTTTCTGCCGCCTTAAATTCCAGCCTTACCGGAAGAGCCCCGATAAGAAACCGATCCTTGCTGCCGCCGCCGGAGCTTTCAAAGGCCGCAGCATCGGCGCCGTACATTTCCCAGCGTTTTTCCGGGGCCGGGACAGCTCCCCGGTGGTACACATCCAGAATTACCGCAAAGTAGGGATCCAGGGTATCTGAATCCGCCGCTTCGTTAAGGGACACACACTCCACTTCGGGCCACTCAGAAAGAAGCGAAACAAATCGTTCGGCCAACTGCCGTGTCTTATATTTCATGTTCTTTTGAGTATATCATACCCTTGGAAAAAATGGAAACCGGAAACCTGGAAAAAACCTATACCCTGGCGGTCCTTGTTCCCCACCGAGACTGCCTCCCGGCACTGGAGCTTTACCGCCGCTCCCTCTTTGCCGCTGGTTTGGACGGCGCTTTTTCCTTTCCCGCCGCTGCGCCCCTGGCGGTCCTGGAGCGGCCCCTTCCCCAGGCGGAACTAAAAGCCGCCGCCGCAGAACTCCGTTCCCTGCTGGGAAACCGGAAAATCACCGTCGTGGATCAAACTGAATGCAGCGGCTGGAGTCCCGGTATCCGTTTTTTTGGCCCCATTCTGGACCTGCCGCCGCCGGTCTTTCCCGGCACCTTGCAGCGCTGGGAACAGCCGGTACTTGCCCCGGCAATCCTCGCCGGTACCGCGGATTCTGGAATGGATGCCGCGGGTTTTGGAACGGATGCCGCGGGTTTGCCGGAAACCCCAAAACCTGCGCTTTCCTTCCGTGCCGCCGCCCTGGCTCAACTCCGCTTGACACCTTCCCCCTGTGGTGCGGTCGATTATTCCTTTATTTGGGAGTTAAGCCCCCTCTGCTGGCTCCCCCGGCCCGCTTCTAAACACTAACCAAAATCATTCGAAAGATAACGGCAAAATGTGCAATCCGCTAAAATGGTGAGGTTTTCTGCGCAAAAAACTTGATAAAATCTTTTTTCTGAGGTATAGTGATTTCATCAAAATGTGATGGGGAGTGATGATATCTTGCAAACAGTAACATTTTTTACCAATTCATTAAACTACCCCCCCCCCCCCCCCGCATATAGTGCGTTTTTCTGCCGTTTAACCACATTTACTAGCACATTCTTACATCCTCTGGCAAATAGCGTCCTTTACCGCGGTCAAAGGCCTGCGGCTTGATCATACGAGCGGGAACACCCGCAAAGGAGTTTTTTATGAGAAAAATATTTTGGTCATTGTTGGTTCTGTTTTTTGCGCTGGCCATGGCGGCTTGCAGTAGTCCCAGCGGCAGTACCGGTACCGGAAATTCCCAAACCTACAGGAGCATAGCCAGTGACGGTACTGAATATGAATTGGTAATTACCAGCGGAATGGCAGGGCGCTCACTCTGGTCAGACTTGCTGCAATCCCGTTATCAATTGACCATAAGAAAGGGAACAACCACTCAAACCAGCACGGGAACCGTTACCGGCAGTGGTAGCTTAACCTTAAAGCCCGATGGCGCAAGCATTACGTTTACAGTAACAATAAGCAGCAGCGGAACGATGACTGGAATTTCGGGAACCATTACTCTTGTAGGCGGAGATACGGCAACAGCGCCAGGAACTATTATTCCTGTTGTTGATGTTATTGTTGCTGATGGTATATGGCTTCACACCAAAGTAGAACTTCCTCAAGATCTGAGGATAACTATCACCAATAATACATCTTTTGTTTGGGAAAATTTTGATGATTATGATAGCGCTTGGCACAATGCCCTAAAAGGATCTGTCTCCATAATTGGAACAAACATAAAACTCACAATAACTGATATTTATGTGGGGTCACAATGGACGCATGAGGAACCAGCCTTTACTTCAGGATTAACTGAGTTTTTTGAGGTTTTTACTACAGAAATAAATGGAACTATAAATGGTGTTTCATCAGGTAGTAAAATAACTATTATGGGTGAAATATCATTTATAAAACAATAATATGAACGCCCGCCGTCCATGGCGGGCGCTTCGCTGCGGAAATTATTGCCCATAACGTTCCCGGATTACCCGGCGCCTTCCCACAGCGGGAAATCTGCCCGCATGCAGTAATGTACCTTGGCGGGGAGCATGTTGCACTGGGGAGGGCAATGGGGCAGTGAAAACATTTTGGAATTCCTCGCCCAGGCATACCTACCCCGGCGAAAATTCTAAATGATCCACCAAATGTAGGTATGCCTGGGCGAATTCTACAAGCGTTTTCACTGCCCCATTGCCCTTCCCAACGGAGAATATTCCCGCCAAGGCGAATAACTCCAAATTTCCTAAAAAACCCCCAAAATTCCCCTCCGCATACAAGCACCACGCAGTGTATTGCCCTAAATAGTGTAAACCCCGCCTTTGTATGGAGGAAAACTATGGCGAACATTAAATCACACGACCCGATCATCGATCCCTGCTGGGACCCGGTATTCAAAAGTATTTTTACCAGGGATACCGTCCCCTCAGAGATAGCCCGGAAAAAACTGCTCTCGGCTATCCTGGAAGAACCGGTAAAAGAACTTAGCATCAGCGCCAATGAACCGCCGGTTTCCCGGTTGGATCAGCGGCAGATACGCTATGACATCCAGTGTCTCTTTAACTCCGGCGAACGGGCAGATATTGAGATGACCCTCTACCCGCACAAATGGGAAGTCTTCCGGATGGAGTACTATTTAAGCCGGCTCTTTGCTAATCAGGAAATCCGGGAAGAAAAGGGTTCGTATAAAACCCTGAAACGGAGCTACCAGATTTCCCTTTTGGCACGGGGCAGACTGTTTGAGGATAGCCGTTTCGATCACCGGTTTATCTACTACGACCCGGAGAATAAAATACCCTTCGGTGGACTAACAGCAATAATCACGTTAGAATTAGAAAAACTGGCGATAACAGCAGAAAAAGCAGTTTCCGCCATGAGCGAAAAAGAACGCTGGGCCGTGTTTTTTAAGTATTATAACGATACGGAAAAACAGCCCCTGATACAAAAGATAACCCGCGAAGAGGAGGGCATAGCAATGGCGGCAGACGTAATCAGCGGATTTACCGCAGATGAAGTAGCGTTTTTCCACGAGATGAGTGTGGAAAAGTACGAACTGGATATGCGGGCCCACGCGCAGGAAGCCGAGGAGATTGGCGAAGCCAGGGGAGAGGCAAGAGGTCGAGCAGAGGGTGAGGCCAGGGGCTGGAAGAAAGGTCTTGCGGAAGGTGAGGCCAGAGGTGAAGCAAGGGGACGCGTTGAGAGTGAGGCCAGGATACTGGATCTGCTCAAAAAGGCTGGTTATGACACCCAGGGTATAGAAGCGGCGCTGAAAAACAGCGAATAAGTAGTATATAAAAGAATGCTCGTTACGAATGGACTGGGCCATGGTAAGGAAAAGAGCTGGCTCCGCCTGGAGGGGGAACAGGCTTTTATCGGCATTAAGGCTGTTCCGGGGGCCTCAAAAACAGCCCTGGCGGGGATTAAGGATGGGCGTCTCCGTATCCGGCTTGCCGCCGCCCCGGAAGGCGGCAAGGCCAACGCCGAACTTACCGCTTTTTTGGCAAAAATGCTCTCTTGCGCTAAAAAAGATATTGTGCTATACTTAGGAGAGCGATCTCGGCTTAAAACCGTTATTTTGCCTGCTAAATCAGCAAAAAAACTTGAAAAAATGCTGGTTTTAGGGAAAAATATGGTGTAAGTTGTAGTATATTGTGCTATATTATAACCGATAAGAAACGAAGGAGTGTTAGTATGCTAAGAAAACTCTTTACCCTCGTTCTCTTTACCGCCGTTGCGGGCCTTTGTTTTGCCGGCGACCCGGTGGAAGGTTTCTGGATCAGTACAGACGAAAAGACCAGAAAAGATATTGTTGGGTGGGAAGTATATATTCAAAACGGAAAGCTCTATGGCAGAATCCTTTCCATTGCCGGTTCTCCGCAGAACCTTAAAGCGGAAAACTGTGGTGACAATTACCGGGGTTTTCCTGCTGTAGGTAGGGTTTCAGACATGCTGGTGGTGGGTACCGCCTGGATTTTCGGCCTTATTCCCGATGGACAGGCAGGTAAATGGAAAGACGGCAATATGATCGACCCCGGCGAAGGAAAGATGTATGGCTGTAAGATTATCTTCCATTCCGCCGGAGGCCGTTACCGGACCGATACCCTGGAAATGCGCGGAACCATCGGACCCTTTGGCAGAAGCCAGTTTTGGCGGCGGGCCACAAGAGCAGAGGCAGAATCATTACGGTAATACCGTAAATCCGGGCAGAAACGGCGGGGTTTACGGTAACATAAACGCCTCCAAGGCGATTAGACCGCTGGGGGCGGCGTTCTTCATGACACGAATCACCATGAAAAATCCCATCGCCGAGCTTGACGGGGACGAAATGACCCGGGTGCTCTGGGCGATGATTAAAGAAGAACTTATTCTTCCCTTTGTTGATTTAAAAACCGAATACTACGATCTGGGACTTATGAACCGGGATGCCACCAACGACGAGGTTAGTGCAGAATCGGCCCGGGCCATACAACGTCTGGGGGTGGGAGTTAAATGCGCCACCATTACAAGCAATGCCGCCCGGCAAGAAGAATACAAACTTACGGCCCTGTACCCCAGCCCCAATGCCACCATCAGGGCGATCCTGGATGGTACGGTATTCCGCAAGCCCATCGCCGTTTCCAACGTTAAACCTTCGGTGAGCTGCTGGAGGGCCCCCATCGTCATAGGCCGTCATGCCTATGGCGATGTGTATAAATCCGCCGAAATGGAAGTGGAAGGCCCCGGCAAGGTGGAACTGGTCTACACCAAAGCGGATGGAACAGAACGGCGGGTTACCGTGGCGGACTTTAAGGGGCCGGGCATAGTTCAGGGGATTCACAACCTAAACGGTTCAATACAAAGTTTTGCCCGGGCTTGTTTTCTCTATGCACTGGAAGAAAAACTCCCCGTGTGGTTCGCCTCCAAGGATACCATTTCCAAAACCTACGACGGCCGCTTTAAGGCAATTTTTAACGAAGTCTACGAAACTGAATTTAAGGAAAAATGCGCCGCCAGAGGAATCAGCTATTTCTATACCCTAATCGACGATGCCGTGGCCCGGGTGGTCAAGGGCGAAGGGGGCTTTCTCTGGGCCTGCAAAAATTACGACGGCGATGTGATGAGCGACATGATCGCCAGTGCTTCCGGCAGCCTTGCCATGATGACCAGCGTGCTCGTTTCCCCCGCGGGGGCCTTTGAATACGAGGCCGCCCACGGTACGGTCCAGCAGCATTACTACAAATGGCAAAGGGGCGAAAAAACCAGCACCAACCCCGTGGCATTAATTTTTGCCTGGACCGGAGCCCTGGCAAAACGTGCAGACATTGACGGCACACCGGAACTGTCCGCCTTTGCCAAACGGCTGGAAACGGCCACCCTTAAAACCATTGAAGATGGGGAAATGACCGGAGACCTGGCACGACTCGCCTCCCCTGCTCCGGCAAAAGCGCTGGATTCCGGGGAGTTTATAAAAACCATTGCGGGACGGATATAGGACTACAGTAGTTTCTTTGCCAACTTACCCCAACCCCACATCCAAAGCCATCATCAAAGCAAAACCCAGCATAAAACCAGCGGTAGCTATGTGGTCGTTGCCTTTCCGGTAGGCTTCGGGGATAAGTTCTTCGGCAACAACAAAGATCATTGCTCCGGCAGCAAAGGACAAGGTATAGGGAAGCGCCGCCTGTATGGAGCTTACCAGGATTGCTCCAAGAATTCCCGCCAGGGGTTCCACGAAACCCGAAGCCTGGCCTATCAAAAAACTTCTGCCGCGGCTCATTCCTTCCCGGCGGAGGGGTATGGAAACAGCGGCTCCTTCGGGAAAGTTTTGAAGGCCTATGCCCAGGGCCAGAGAAAGGGCACCGGCCAGGCTTGCTCCGGGAACCAGAGAAACGGCGCCAAAACCCACTCCCACGGCAAGGCCTTCGGGTATGTTATGGAGGGTAATGGCTAAAACCAGCAAAACCGAGCGGCTCCAGGCAGTTTTGATTCCCTCGTCCTTGCCGGCCCCTATATGGTGATGGGGAAGAAAACAGTCCGCCAAACGAAGAAAAAGGCCCCCGGCAACAAAGCCCAGAACCACTACTGCCCAGGGACTTAGGCCGCGGCCCGTTTCATGGGCGGCGGTCGCCATATCCAAAGCGGGGACCAAAAGGGAAAAAAAGCTTGCCGCGGTCATTACTCCTCCGGCAAAACCCAGCATTCCGTCCAGAACCTTGCGGTTGATCGTCTTGAAGAAAAAAACCATGGCCGCCCCCAGGGCGGTAATTCCCCAGGTAAAAAGCGTTGCCAGCAGGGTCTGGAGTACTGCCGATTGTCTAACAAACCAATCCACACTATAGTATACCATAGGAGGAAACTATGAAAAAGCTGATGTTGACTGGCTTGTTGTTTCTGGGAGCCTTTATGGTTTACGCCCAGAACTCGCCCTCCATCAAGATTGTAAATAACACCGGTTATTCCATCTACTATATCTATGTAAGTCCTGAAGAAAATGACGAATGGGGCGAAGAACTCCTGGGAGAAGATATTCTGGAAAACGGACAGAGTTTTACCGTCCGGCTTCCCCAGCCTTTAACCCAGACAAAGGTCTACGATATTGGAGTAGAAGATGAAGATGGGGACGTTTACTTTAAATGGAAAGTGACCCTTACCAACAATGCCCAGATAGTGTTTACCGTTGACGATCTTGGGGCAGAGGCTCCGGAAGAATGAGGCTCCGCCCTAAAGGGCGCGAATAAACTTTTCCAGAACAAACACTGCTTCCGCCTCGGGGATCCGTACCGATTTAAGACGCACCCGCAGTAATTCGTTGGGTTCCGCGGAAACCCCGCCAAGCTGGGTTTCCAGCCCCAATTCGGGGATAATAATTCCCGTTCCCTTGGGACGTTTATCCAGCGCCACAGCATCCCAAACCGGTTCCCCTTGCTTCGCTCCGGGTCCAAGAAATTCCATTAAATACACGCTTGTCCAGAAAGCTTTGGAAGCCCGTTCCGTTTGGGTAATGGCCTGGGAAGCGGCATCGGCGGCGGCAAGTCTAAGCAGCACCTCTTCTTCGGATAGCGGCGCTTCCCCTTTAGGCGCCTGGTCCGCCGGACCCGCTTCTTTGCCAAGGTATGTCCGAATCTGCTGGTGGGCCAGAAGGTCCGTATAACGCCTCAAAGGGCTGGTAACCTGGGAATAAGCCTCCAACCCCAAACCCCAATGGTATCCCGGCCTGGCAGACACCGACCGGGGCCGCATACAGCGGCGGAGTTGGTAATTTCCTGCCAAACCGGGAAGCGGTTTGGCAGGAAGCTCCCCTATTTCCTGGGTTATGTAGGGAAAGGGAAGCCGCCGCTGGGCGGCCCAGGCGGCTGCTCCTTCACCGGCCAGGAGCATACATTCCCGGACCATAAGAGCGGACCGGCGGGGAACGATGGGCCGTATCTCCACCTTGGCGCCCTCTGCGGTAAGGTGAACTTCCGGCAGGGTAATGTTTACCCCGCCGGCATTAAGGCGGCGTTCCAGGTTTAGTTCGCCCAGGGTAAAAAGTTCCTTAAGTATGGCAGCATATTTTGCGGTATCTGCTTCTTCATAACTAAGCCGGGTAACGTTAACCATGGAAGGAAAAATTTCCGTATCTTCAATTGCCTCTATAGCGGTAAGTTTTTCGCCGTCAAATTTACCGCTCAGGGTTATTTTAAAAGTCAGGGCTGGGGAAGTTTTGCTTAAGCCCAGGGCAAAACGGGGCAGCGCTTCTTCCGGCAGCATACGCCAAATTCCTTCGGGCAGGTAAAGGGTAGCCCCCCGGGACCGGGCTTCCACATCCGCCGGGGAACCGGCGTTTATTAAACAGGCGGGGTCTGCCACATGAACATAAAGGATACGGCGGTTTCCATCTGTTTCCAGAGATACCGCATCGTCAGGATCGTCACTCCAGGGATTGTCGATGGCAAAGGCAGGCAAATGCGTCAGATCCTGACGTGTCAGGTCCCGCTGTTCCAGGCCGTTTGCTTCGGATGTTCCTGTTTCCAAGAGCGAAGTATCGCTATGGTTTAAGGTTAGACCGCAGCGCCGGGGATGGGGATTTACCTGATTGTTCCAAAAACCGCATTCAAGAAGCAGCCGGTGGGCCTCCTGGGGCGTTTCGCTCCGGCCAAGATCTTTCATGGTCCGGCTTTTATCGCTTTTGCCATAAGCCAGAGCTTCCACGTCCTGCAAAAAACGGCCATCATCCGCCGGTAATCCCCGGCTGTCCTCTAAAGAGGAAGCCGGGGCAGCCTGCAAAATGGCCCGCAGCCGGTCAAGGAATTCCTCCCGTTCCTGGGTTTCTTTCATTTTTCCCTGACGTTTTTCTTCTGCGGCATTCACTTCTGCGGCGCTTCTGGCCTGAATCTCGCTGGAGGTACCGGTAAAAAACAGGCCATCGGCAAGGAGCAGCCAGGCGTTCCAGGCGCTTTGGGGAGTAAATTCACCATAGGCCAGTTCGGCCAGTTCGCGGAGCGAAACTGGCGCGCCGCCGCTTTCAATCAGTTCCCAGGCCCCCCGCGGATCCCCGGTCTCTGCCGTACCCAGTTCCGCCAGGTTTTTCACCGGCCCGGGATGAAGGATCTCTATGTCCTTCTCCCGGACTTTAAGGGTTCCTTTGGAAACCGGGGTTCCAGCTTTAGCGGAAACCGGGGTTTCCTTTTTGCCGCCGCCGACAGTGATACTTATCTTGTCGCCAATTTCGGTAATCATGGCGGGCCGGCCCTTATAGACCGCAAGGCTGTTATTATTCATCGAAATTATGGGCGATACAAGAATCGAACTTGTGACCCCCAGCGTGTCATACTGGTGCTCTAACCAACTGAGCTAACCGCCCTCGAAACTACAATATACTATATAGAGTTATCTATAATCACGTCAACCGTCTTTTTTTACCTTTTTACTCCTTATTTTACAGAAAAATGGTATTATAATTGATAGAAGAAGGAGCAAACATGAGCGCAATCGAATATATTGAAGGCCGGGAAGTACTTGATTCCCGGGGAAATCCCACGGTAGAGGTGGATGTGGTCCTGGAAGACGGGGCCTTTGGCAGGGCGGCGGTACCTTCCGGGGCATCCACCGGCGAACACGAAGCAGTAGAGCTGCGGGACGGCGACAAAGACCGCTATCAGGGAAAGGGTGTCCAGAAGGCGGTAAACAACATCAACGATGCCATTGCCCCGGAACTTGCCGGTTTTGAAGTAACGGACCAGGTTGATATAGACCGGACCATGATTGAGCTGGACGGAACGGAAAACAAGGGCAAACTGGGGGCCAACGCTATTCTGGGGGTGTCCATGGCCTGTGCCAGAGCCGCCGCGGAAAGTCTTGGTATGCCCCTCTACCGCTATTTGGGCAGTTTCCATGCCAGCCTACTGCCCGTACCCATGGCAAACATTATCAACGGCGGCAAACACGCAGATAACAAGATAGACTTCCAGGAATTCATGGTCATGCCCCTGGGGGCAGATTCCATACGGGAAGCGGTCCGGTGGACAGCGGAAGTGTTCCACAGCCTAAAAAAACTTCTAAAAGATGCGGGCAAAAATACCGCCGTAGGAGACGAAGGGGGCTTTGCTCCGGACATTGGTAACGAAGAAGCCCTGGAATTTATTATGAAGGCCGTTGAAAAGGCCGGTTATAAACCGGGGGAAGACTTTGGCATTGCCCTGGACTGCGCCAGTTCCGAACTTTTTGAGGAAGGCGGCAGAAAGGGCTACAAATTCTGGAAATCCAACCCGGACAAACTCTTTGGCGCCGATGAAATGATCGACATCTACACCACATGGCTGGGCAAGTATCCCATCGTTTCCATAGAAGATCCGCTGGATCAGAATGACTGGGATGGTTATGTCAAAATGACCAAAGCCCTGGGAAACAAGGTCCAGATCGTGGGGGACGATTTTTTTGTTACTAATACAAAACGGCTTTCCAAAGGAATCGCCATGGGAGCCTGTAACTCAATCCTGATTAAGGTAAACCAGATCGGCACCGTAACGGAAACCTACGAAGCGGTAGAAATGGCAAAACGGGCGGGTTATACGGCAATTATCTCCCACCGTTCCGGAGAAACCGAGGACAGTTTTATCGCCGACCTGGTGGTAGCGCTGGAAACAGGACAGATAAAAACCGGATCCATGAGCCGTACCGACAGGATCTGCAAGTACAATCAGCTTATGCGGATTGAGGATGAGCTGATGGGCGTTTCCGAATATGCCGGTAAGGACGCTTTTTATAACCTACGGAAGTAAGCGTTTTTAAGCGCCGAACAGCCCCGTAACGGCACTTTTAAGGCCGCTGGCAGTAAAAAGGGAAAAACCCAGCCCCTGGGCGGTTTTTTCCCGTACTGCCAGGCGGCGGACCGGCAGCACTTCTCCGGCCAGGGAAATTTCCCCGGCAATGGCCGTTGCGGCGGGCAGGGCAATGCCGGTCCGGGCAGAATAGATTGCCGCCGCCAGGGCCAGTTCCACCCCAACCTCACTTATGCGTATCCCCCCTGCCACATTGACATACAGGTCTTGATCCGAAAGCCGCAGTCCCAGGTGTTTTTCCAGCGCCGCCGCAGTCCGGGATACCCGGTTTGCTTCAATGGAACCGGAAAAAACCCGGCTAATGGAACCCTTGGCGGGAACCGTTAATGCCTGTAGTTCCACCAAAAGGGACCGGGAACCTTCCAATACCGCAGCGATGGCAATACCTGGAGGAACCGCCCCTTCCCGGCGGACAAGAAACAAGAGAGACGGGTCCGCCACAACTTCAAGACCCCCTTCGCCCATGGTAAAAATACCAATCTCGTCTATCGAACCAAAGCGGTTTTTTACCGCCCGGAGAAAACGGCAGTCTCCGCCATGAGCGCCGGTATTGCCGCCCTGTTCAAAGTACAACACCGTATCTACCATGTGTTCCAGGGTTTTTGGCCCCGAGATAAGGCCGTCTTTGGTTACATGGGCTGCCAGAAACAGCGCCGCATCATGTTCTTTGACCCAGGAAATTAACTCATAGGAACAGAATTTCATCTGGTTAACCGTACCCGGCGCGGGGCCGGCTTCATCGCTGTGGAGGGTCTGGGCCGAATCGGCCATAATCAATACGGGTTTTACCGCTTCCAGGATCAGCGTAATGTCTTCAATCCGGCCCGTGCAGCATACTTCAATACGGCCAAGGCTTTCCGCCAAACCAAGCCGGTCGGCGCGCATCCGTACCTGTCCGGCAGATTCTTCGCCGGAAATGTAGAGTATCCTGCCCTGGGTTTGGGCCGCCGCAGCGGCCTGGAGCAGCAGGGTGGATTTGCCGATTCCCGGTTCACCCCCCAAAAGCACTGCCGAGCGCTTCATAATACCGCCCCCCAGCACCCGGTCCAGCTCGCCGATACCGCTGCTAACCCGCTTTCCTTCCTGGGGGTCCACCGATGAGAGGGGGAAAGACCGGGGCGCTTCCCGTTCGGCTAAAGAACCCCGGCGGCCGGTTTTGGAATGGCTGCGGCCGGCATCCGTCTGGGCAGTCTCCGTCAGGGTATTCCATTCGCCGCATTCGGGACAGCGGCCCAGCCACTTGGGTTCCTCATGACCACAGGAACTGCACTTAAAAATGAATGCTTTTGCTTTCATGGGTTTTGACCGGAGATCAGTCTTCTTTTATCCTTCTTTTATATTGATCGATAAACAGAGGATGTCATCTTCAAAAATCTTAAAGGGTATGCAAAGCAGCCGGGTCCTGTCGTCGGGGATAACGATAAAGTGAGCCTTACCGTTAACCACCTTGGGAAGGGAGATAATAATCTTGAACAGATCTTCCAGGCTTTTTTTAACATTTCCGGCAATTATATTGATAAGCTCGCCTACAGCGTCTACCATATCGGCATTTGAAATATTACTGGCTGCGCCGGTCATCAAACCGGTAAGTTTTTGAGCCGTGGGATACTTCATGGAAAGAGCAACCAGTCCCGTTACTTCCCCGGTAAGCGCAATAAGACCCGAAATATCCCAATTCAAAAACCCTTCCCGCCCGATAAAGTAGGCCCTGTCCGGGTTAAGTTCACAATGGAGCATCTCCTTAAAGACCATTGAAGTAACCTGAATAAACGGCTGGATATACTGCTCCATATAAAGGTAAGTATATATGGTCTTGCACTCATAAACAAGGGTTTTTGCATAGCAAATTTTTCCGGAAATTTTTTAAAAAATCGCCGGCAAATTTGAGAAAAAGACTTGACGGATAAAAAAAATGGGTATATTATAGTTGAATGAGTAATCAACTGTTCAACCAAGACAACTGCGACTGTGAGGTTATTCACCAGGATGCGGTCAAGCGGGTAAAGGCAAAACAGCCCGGCGAAGGGCAGCTGCTCGATCTGGCGGAACTCTTTAAGGTATTCGGCGATTCTACCCGCATACGAATTATCAGCGCCCTGCTCCATGGGGAACTTTGTGTCTGCGATATTGCGGTCCTCCTGGGAATGACCAAGTCCGCCATCTCCCATCAGCTCCGGCTGCTCCGGCAAAGTAAGCTGGTCAAGTGCCGCAGGGCTGGTAAGGTGGTGTTTTATTCCCTGGACGATAACCATGTGGGGGCGATTTTCCGGGCCGGACTGGAACATGTAAATGAATAGGAGTTAATTATGGATAAGGACGAAGGTTTTGCTTGGGTGACCCGGGGTTTCGGGTTATTTTGTTTTATTGCCGGTATGGCACTCCGTTTGGGCGGATCGGCAGGTAGTGCGGCGGATTCAGGGGCTTTGGTCCAGCCGGTAATGTTTGCCGCATGGACCGGGCCTGCCCTGTTTATTGCCGCATGGCTCCTTATTGGCGGCGATGTGATACTCCGGGCAATACGGAACATACTCCGGGGCCGGATCTTTGACGAAAATTTTCTTATGACGGCTGCCACCATCGGCGCTTTTGCCATAGGCGAATATCCCGAAGGGGCGGCGGTGATGCTTTTTTACCAGGTGGGCGAGGCCTTCCAGGATTTGGCAGTACGGCGGTCCCGGTCTTCCATTACAGCGTTGATGGATCTGCGCCCCGATTATGCCATGTTAAAGCGGGATGGAATGCTGGTGCGGGTAAACCCCGAGGAGGTACAGCCCGGCGATTACATCGTGGTCAAACCCGGTGAAAAAATCGCCCTGGACGGGACCGTGGAAGAAGGGGAAGCCCTCCTGGATACCTCCGCCATGACCGGCGAACCGGTTCCCCGCCGGGCGGGGCCGGGCAGTGAAGTTCTGGCTGGCATGATCAACCAGTCGGGACTTTTAACCATCCGGGTTATCCGGGAAGCGGGGGAATCGGCGGCGGCAAAGATACTTACCCTGGTAAAGGAAGCGGAAGAAAAAAAAGCGCCGGTAGAAAATTTTATTACCCGCTTTGCCCGGTACTATACTCCGGCGGTGGTTATTGCCGCCCTTATCCTTGCGGTTCTTCCGCCCTTCCTGATTGTTTTTTTTAACGGCCTTTCCCCGGCGGGGGAACCGGTGAGCTTTGGCATACTCTTTGCCGAATGGTCCCGCCGGGCCCTGGTATTCCTTGTAGTGTCCTGCCCCTGTGCCCTTGTTGTTTCCATACCCTTAAGTTTTTTTGCCGGTATCGGCGGCGCTTCCCGGCGGGGTATTTTGGTCAAAGGCGGCAATTATCTGGATGCGCTTAACCGTACCGGGACAGTGGTGTTCGACAAAACCGGCACCCTAACCAAGGGTCAATTTACCGTTTCCCGGATTAACCCCGCGCCGGGTTTTACCAAAGATGAACTGCTCCGTCTAGCGGCACTGGCGGAAAGTAATTCCAACCATCCCATCGCCCTTTCCATCCGCAAAGCCGCAGCAGCCATTCCAAAACCTGCGGCATCCATACAAAAACCCGCGGCATCCATACAAAAGGCAGCCGAAGAGGTCTCTTCATACAGCGAGATTGCCGGTAAGGGTGTGCGGCTCCAGCAGAAAAACGGACAAACGATACTTGCGGGCAGCCGGGCCCTGCTGGCGGACGGCGGCATTCCGGTGATCGATACCGTTTTGTCAGAAACCAGCGCCATAAGCGGTACAACGGTATACATTGCCAAGGACAGCGAATATGCGGGCTTGCTTGTTATTGCCGATGAACTAAAACCGGACAGCAAAACCGCCGTAGCCGCCCTTACCGCAAGGGGAATTAAAACGGTGATGCTTTCCGGCGATTCCGCAGAAACCGCCGCCGCCGTAGCCGCTGAAGCGGGAATTGACGAAGTTCACGCGGAACTGCTCCCCTGGGAAAAGGTAGATAAACTTGAAGAGTTAAAACAGGGGGCAAAGGCGCTTCGAAACAAAGTAGTTTTTGTGGGTGACGGGATCAACGATGCCCCGGTACTGGCCGCCAGCGACATCGGCATTGCCATGGGCGGCCTTGGCTCTGACGCTGCCATTGAATCGGCGGATATTGTGCTTATGACCGATGAACCTTCCCGCTTGATCGAAGCCATGGCGGCGGCAAAAAAAACAATCAGGAAGGGCGGAAGAACCGCAAGGATAAGGGCGGCAATAACCACCGCCGGAGTATAGTACCGGGCAAAGCGGGTAATAAAATTTTCTACCGGCGGTGGTTATTGCCACCCTTATCCTTGCGGTTCTTCCGCCCTTCCTGATTGTTTTTTTTGCCGCCGCCGTAGCCGCTGAAGCGGGAATTGACGAAGTTCACGCGGAACTGCTACCCTGGGAAAAGGTAGATAAACTTGAAGAGTTAAAACAGGGGGCAAAGGCGCTTCGAAACAAAGTAGTTTTTG
>BNVB01000023.1 GCA_025997795.1 Spirochaetia bacterium
GCTTCTTTTGTTGGAGAAAAAACCCCGCAAGGCCGGCCCGCCAGGTTAATATGTTCCAATACTTTGGCAAGGTAGGTAAAAGAAGGGGGATTAGGCTGTTCGCTGCCAAAAAAACAAACATCGGCAGCCAAAATATGCGTCCCCTCAAAGTCCTTCGCTAAAAGAGCGTTTACCCGGCAGCCCTTTAACGCCTTGGCAATGATTTGGGCCGTTTTTTGGGTACTTTCCGCGCCATCAGTTACGATAAGTGCCGTTTTTTCCACACTATGGAGTTTATATGCTTTGGGAATACTTGTCAAGGGAACGAAAAGCAGGGAACGAAAAACCAGTTGAGCAAAAACCAGTCAGAAAATGAGCGGCTTATGCCAAGCCCAGGCCGCCAAATAATAACATTATGGCCTCTTTGCTTAATTCTCTGAACCGGAAGGAATAGTAAACATCCTTCAAAAATTGAGGTGAAAGTGATGTCTTTTTTCCATAAGAATCTTGAATATAACCAACAACGGTATCTGTGAACAAGCAGAGAGCGATTTTTGCATTGATCACATCTGCATCCATCCCAGGGAATGAAAAGGGGTGAAGCTTCAATATCCAGTAACAGAGGAGTGCCGTTTCGTTGAGTTCCCCCATTTTGCATCCATCATAAAAAACATGAAAGTAAACCCGGCGTTTCTCTACCCGTTCAATGGCTTCCATAATGGCTGACTGGGAAATTATAATCCTGGCTGTGTCCACTTGCAGCATTTTGGAAAGGTTTCCAAAATGTTTATGCAGAATGGTGAACATACGGCTTGCGGCTTCTACCCCCAAAGAGCCGAAAATGGGAAAGTCTTCAGGCCTGCTGGCTTTAGTCGTCAATGGATTGTATGGCAGCAATAAGTTCCTGCCCCTCCGGTGTTTTGCTCATCTCTTCGTGCTTAATTGACATCCATTCAAAAATATTCATGTCATCGGGCCTGATCCGGGCATTGCTCGGAACATACTTTTTCTGGTTAATAAATTCCTGGTAAGCTTCGCTTGAAAAGTTAAGGTCCATATCGTTCCCCTTATACTTTCAGTATTTCCCATCTTTCCCATTTCGGCAAGAGGATTACGCAACCTTACAGAGGGTAAAAATTACATCTGTATTGAACCGGTGTCGGCAGGACAGGATGGTAATAAGGGATCGGGAAATGTAAAATGCTCCGGATCGTTTGATAATCCAAAGGTGTATCTCTCCAACGCTCTCCGGGTGATTGAAGTATACCGGATATTCCTGATCATTCGGATGAATATTTTTCCATGATGCCTCTGAGATGATATTTTGGCTGCAGAGCTGGCCTATAACACATTCGGCATCAAGAAGATCTTCTGTCATGCGGCAGCCTTTATCTCGGTATAGGTAAGGGTAGAGGGGGTCAGGGAAAGAATTCTGTCAATCTCCGCTGCAACTTTTTCGGCATTGTCTTTGGCGATTTCACGGATAAAGTTTTTTGTTTCTTCGGAAAGCATTGCCTTAATCGCCCGTACCAAGCGGCTGTCCATCTCGTGGCTTAAATCCCGCCCCTCACGGGCAAGAGTGAATTCAATTTTCCGGTAATTCCGCCAGAAGCCGTCCATAACGTGATCATCCACGGTACGGATAAATCGGTCAAAGCCCTCTCCTTTCATAACAGCCAGAATGTGGGAGTGGGTCTGCTTAACCAGGCTTGTAATAGCTCCATCCTGGGTTTCTGACCATGAAACCAGGCCAAATTCAAGCAGAGTAGCTTCAAAATTTCCTGGAGTGGTTTTATCTACCATGAAGTGAAGATGAGGAATATTCCAGTCGGAGTTTGAGTCAAAAACCATTTTCCCAATACCAACAAAATTTTTACCGTTTACTTGAACAGAAATTGATTCATTGCCCATACTTCTCCCCTTTAAAAAGGCTCTCTTTGGGACCATCCCTGGTGCACTCTTATACTTTCAGTATTTCCCATTAAGCCCATTTCGGCAAGAGGACAATAAAAAACCCCGGCTTCCAGGTTTTTTTGTCTGCGTTTTCCTAAAAACTTGCTTGTGGACTGCTTTTGGACACCACTTCCGGCTGTTTAAGAAGCTATCCCCAAAGTTTCTTTAATGGCGGTTTCAAGCAAGCGCGAATAATTAAGGCCTTCCACTTCGGCGGCGGCTTTGAGCCAATGAGGGATGGTAACCGTGGTTTTTTCCCTGCGGCTGTTTATTTCCTCTTTAACAATATCGGGATAAACCGATACCGGGACGACCATGTCCCCCTCACCTGTTGCGGGGATTTTGTCGGTACGGCGCGGCAGCGGCTCACCGTCTTTTTCCATGCCGTATACATGAAGGGACAACGCTTCTTTCGCCATTTGCAGGGCATGATCAAAATTATCGCCGCAGGAAACACAACCCGGAACATCGGGGAAATAAACGCTGATTCCGGAATTACCGTCAGTTTCAAAAACCGCAAGATACGTCAACTTACGCATAGAAAGCTCCTTTTATTCCAATCCGGCTTGTTTAAGGATGTTGTGAAGCGTGCTTTTCTTCAAATCACCCTTATGACAGGGAACGGTTACCCGGCCCTTTTTCACCGGGTGTTTAAGCTGAATATGGGAACCATTCTGTTCATATTCAAACCAGCCGTCATTATGCAGACGTTTCAAAATTTCCCGTGCTGTCATGTTTCTAGTATACGTATGAAATACACGTATATCAAGAGGAAATTATCTTTTTTTGCAATTCCTCTTGACGAATAGTATCATATATAGTATTATTGACTTATGGCAAGCGTAGAAAAGATGACGGTAAAAGAATACCTGGACCTTCCGTATCACATTGTTATCCAGCATCTTAACGATGAAAGCGGATCGTATTACTTTGCTACGGTAAGGGAATTTGACGGCTGTATGAGCCATGGCGATGCCTGTGAAAACATCCGCGAAGCGATGGAGCTTTGGATAGAGGGAAAACTTGAAGGGGGCTTCCCTGTTCCTGAGCCTATTGACGAAAGCCAGTACAGCGGTAAATTTGTCCTTCGCCTTCCGAAATCTCTCCACGCCCGTCTTGCTACCGAAGCGGAAAGGGAGGGCATCTCGCTTAATCAATATGCCCTGTACCGATTGAGTATGTGACGCTATTCCTGTTCGTCCCTGCTGTGCGGGGGGACAAGAAATAATTCCTGCACAGTTGGCTACGAATCTAGAAATACCAAAAGACACGGTTTCACTAATTCCTTGTATTACAAGGAATTAGCAAATTCCCCAGGGAGGATTTGAACCCCCACAAGCAGATCCAGAGTCTGCCGTGCTACCATTACACAACCGGGGAAAGTCACTTACCTATACCATGGGGCGGGATTTTTTGTCAACCTGTTAAAAAACGTGTCATTGACCAGCCGGAAAGGGAAACGTATTATAATTTAATATGGAAGGAACCGGAAATCTTAACCAGCTTATAGCAGAATTAAGTGTTGAAGAACGGGCCAAACTGCTGGAAAAACTCTCAAGCCAGTCCAGTCTTTCTGCCGCTACGCTGTACAAAGAGCCGGAGAATACCGGAGAAATCAAACTGGAAAACCGTTACCAGAAGCTTCCCTGGTACTACCGGGCATGGTTTCTTGTTCTAAGTTTTTTTAACAGCCGCAGTCCCTTAAAGCTTTTTGAAGATCATGTGATGATCCAGCTTTACCGGAACATAGAAGAAAAATCGCCGGGCTTTTATAACTTTCAGAAAGATATGCTGCTTCCCAAATTTCAGGAAGAGATGGTAAAACTAAGAGATGGTTCGCGGTTCTTTTTTACCTCCCTGGATGCGGGTCTTAACCGGGACAAGGGCGGGCTTATGGTATTCCTTGGTTCCCTGGAAATGCCGGAGATACACAAACTTATCCTTTCCGATACGGATCCGGCGGCGCTGGCTGCTCACTACAAGGACCTTAACGAAGTGGAACTCCGGCAAAAGGCGATTCGGGCGCTGGATGACGCCATGGCCGGTATTACCGAAGAAGAACGCCTTGCTATGTACCACAATGCCCGGGCCCTTTTTTCTCTTAAACAGCTTTCATCCTTCCTCTTTGACAGGCTGATCAATACGTTTATCTTTGATTCTTCCAGCCAGGGCCATATCTGTCCTGCAGCTTCGGTGCGGGATCAGCTTTTGGCGCTGAACAATATTCTTGCATCTATCAAGGAACCTCCCCCCATGGCCCTTCTGGAATCGCTCTTTGTGTTTGTTCTTATGGAACAGAGCGGCGAACCGGGTTTTGATCTCCAAAATGAAATGCGTAAACTCCTGGTTCAGGCAGAAGCTTCCCTTGAGGCCATCCGGGAGTTCAACCTGGAAGTTCCCTTAACCCAGCTTCTGCGGTGTATGTCGCGGAATGCCGGTATAACTCCCCAGAATATAGGCGGCGGCGAAGACTGGTATGCGGTATACCGGGAACGGTGGAAGGTTCAGGTGGAAGAGCAGTTTTTGGAGTTTACCCGAACCCGCCGTCAGCGGGATCTGCAAAACGCCTTCCGGTACTTTTTTAAGGGAACAAACCTTAAAATGCTGGAAAACATGGATTCCAACTTTAGTGGAAACCGGGATTCCAATCAAAACCCGTCGGGGATCAGCGTCAAGGGAAGTTTTAGCCTGTCGTTTTTGCAAACCTTTTATACCGTTGTTTTTATGGGCGAAATTAACAAATATACGAGACCCATTTTGATTGATGGCGAATTTATCCGCCGGGAAAACCGTACCGAATTTACCGAATCTTATAACAACCTTATCAAGCTGGAAGATCTTATTGGCCGCTTTGACCGGGAAATTGCCCCCGATGGGGATTATGGCAAGCGTTATATCCAGGCAAAAAACGATATGTCCTCGCTGCCGGTTAGACGGCGGAAGGTGCAAATTGTGGTAGAAGAAGCGGCTCGGGAGGCGGAACGGATTATCGAGCAAAGCCGGGAAGCCATGGAGGGTTTGATCAAGGTGCTGGGGGGAATTCTAAAAAAAAGCGTCGACGGAAAATACGATACGCTTTCCAATTTGCAGGCTTTTACCGGCAGAACCGCCGTCTTTACCGACGGGGTCACCGAGTCAATTAACCAGTTTAAAAAAACACTCCAGCTGCTGGATGATATCGACGCTATGGAGGCTGGACGATAGCCGGAAATAGCCATGTATCCTTTTACCCTTAGGTTTGAAAAAAATCATGCCCGCTTTCCCTTTATTGTAGACGGCAAACCCCTTACCGGTTCTGCCGTCCCTTCCTGTGTCATTTCCGGCCGGGCCGCCGGAAACATGGCGCTGACAAACATTCCGGCGCGGGAATCCTTTTTCCGTTCTCTGGGGATTCCGCCGGAACAGGTGTATAGCCTCCATCAGGTACATTCCAGGGATGTGTTTACCCTGGGGGAAGCCGGCAAAACCGCACTGTCTGCCGCAGACTTGCCCGATCCCGCCGCCTTTGTCCGGGACGGTGACGGTTTGGTCAGCCCTTTTTCCCCTCACCGGCAAGGCGCCCCTTCGCCCTTCCTTGCCGTTACCGTGGCGGACTGCCTTCCGGTGTTTTTGTTTGATACGGAAAAAGAATTTTTCGCCGCCCTCCATTCGGGCTGGAAAGGGACAGGCATTGTACTGCGGGCCCTGGCCATCTTGAAAGCCTGGGGAACAAGGCCGGAAGCAGTTGCCGCAGTCCTGGGTCCCTGTATCCAAAGCTGTTGTTACCAGGTGGACGAAGAACGGGCAAAAGCCTTTGAAGGAGAATTTGGCGAATCTGCTGTAGTCCGCCGGGATGGTAAGGTATTCCTTTCACTGCAGGCCGCCAATGCCCGGCTGTTAAAAGCCGCGGGGCTTAGGCATATCGCCTGCTGCAAAAATTGTACCTTCGAGGATGAACGGCTCGGCTCGTTCAGACGTGAAGGCCCCCAGTCCTATACTCGGATGATCGCCATGACAGGCTACCTGGCGACAGGCTGCCTGGCGGATTAATCGAGCCAGTTCCAAAATATCAGATTTTGGAACCAGCTCAATCTCTAAAGACTTTTTTTTCCGTTTATGTTATTACTCAATAATGGTTGATTTTACTGAACCCTGGAAACGCCGCATCGCCGGGGAGTTAAATGTCCTTTTGGCGGAAGCGGGGGCGGCCGCAGCTACAGCAGCCGTTGACTCCGTTTCGCTGACGGCGGAACTGCCTCCCCGGCCGGAGATGGGGGACCTCGGTTTCCCCCTGTTTGCCTACGCAAAATTGCTCCGCAAGGGGCCGCCCCAAATCGCCGCTCTTCTGGCCCAGCGGCTTGCCGCCGGGACTGATGGCGGCGCGATTGGTACGGTGAGCGCCGAAGGGCCCTACCTCAATGTACGGCTTGACCGGGCAAAAGCGGCGGGGGCGATCCTGGAAGAAACCCTGACTAAACCTGTAGGCCGGCCGGGTAAGCTCAGCATGTCCCGGATTATGGTGGAATTTTCCAGCCCCAATACCAACAAGCCCCTCCATCTGGGGCATCTCCGGAACGACATTCTGGGAGAAAGTCTTTCCCGTATTCTTGCCGCCTCTGGGGCAGAGGTCCGTAAAGTCTGTATTATCAACGACCGGGGAATCCACATCTGCAAATCCATGCTTGCCTACAAGGAACAGGGGGGCGGTAAAACCCCGGAATCCGAAGGGATCAAAAGCGATCACTTTGTGGGGGACTGGTATGTTATCTTTAGCAGACAGCTAAAGGAAGAAACAGAAACGTTGATGCGGGAACGGGGCTTAAAAAAAGAGGATGCCGAGGCCGCCGCTCCGGTGCTGGCCCGGGCACAGGAACTGCTTCGAAAGTGGGAAGCGGGGGACGGGGAAACAAGGGCGCTCTGGAAAACAATGAACGGCTGGACCATAGCGGGCATGAAGGCCACCTATGAACGGACGGGCATTTCTTTTGATCAGTACTATTTTGAAAGTGAAACCTACCTTAAGGGCAAAGAAGAAATTCTTGCCGGTCTTGATAAAGGAATTTTTTACAAAGCCGCGGACGGCGCGGTGATGGTGGATCTGGAAGCGGAAAAACTCGACAAAAAGATTCTGCTCCGGGGAGACGGTACGTCCATCTATATTACCCAGGACATAGGCCTTGCCATTTACCGGAACCGGGATTGGCCCTTCGACCGCCTCGTTTATGTGGTGGGCTCCGAACAGCAGTATCACTTTAAAGTACTGTTTACGATTCTTGGCAAACTTGGTTTTGACTGGGCAAAAAACCTCTACCACCTTTCCTACGGCATGGTAAACCTGCCGGAAGGAAAGATGAAAAGCCGGGAAGGCACCGTAGTAGATGCTGACGATTTGCTGGACAGCCTGCGGGATATGGCCCTGGAAGAAATCCGGGAAAAGGAACGGGAAGAAGCGGTGGGAAACCCCGCAGAAACCGCCGAGAAAATCGCCCTGGGGGCGCTGCATTACTTTCTCCTTTCGGTGTCACCCTCAAAGGATATGCTCTTTAACCCCACGGAAAGCCTTTCGTTCAACGGCAACACTGGCCCCTATCTGCAATACATGGGGGCGCGGATTTCCTCAATGCTCCGTAAAGCGGGTAATTCAGATAAAGCGGCGGACGATGCCGGAACCGCCGGAACAAACAGCGGGCCAAAGCCGGACTATTCCCTCCTTGTAAGTGACCCCGAGTGGGAACTCCTTAAAGTGCTGGCGGACTACGACAATGCTGTACTTATGGCGGCGGAGAATATGGATCCTTCCCTTATGGGGACCTATCTTTACAGCCTTTCCAAGGCCTTTAGCCGTTTTTACCACGACTGCCCCATATTGCAGGCGGAAAACCCGGAACTTGCCGCCGCCCGGCTGGACCTTTCCCGGGCAGTGCTTCGGGTACTCAAAGATGCTTTTAACCTGGTGTGTATACCCTTTTTGGAAACGATGTAAGGAGGAGCCATGAAGCTGCTTACCGGTTTAACCGCTCTAACGCTGGCGGCAGTTATGAGCGGGTGTACCACGTTCCAGACGATAGCCCTTACACCGCCCGCCAAAGTTCTGTTTGGCCAGGGTGAGCCCTTTAGTTACGAGGGACTCCAGGTTACCGGTATCACCAAAAAAGGGGAGTCAAAAGACATTTCCGGCGACTCAAAACTCAAGCTGAGCGGTTATAATCCGGATCGTACCGGAGAGCAGATCATTACCGTAGACTACCGGAAAGTTACCGCGTCCTACACCGTTACCGTTGTGGGTGTGGAAAGTTTTGTCATAACGCAGCTGCCTGTTGCCAGACAGGGCCTGGACTTTGACGGGGCAGCCCTGCATCTTACGGTTTCCTATGGGGGCAAGATAACACCCCGCGCCGTGCGGGGCTCTGACCGCGGGGTACAAATTGCTGGTTATAACAAAAACAGCGCCGGGCCGCAGAGTGTCACGGTCGATTACTACGGTAAGACAGCAGTCTTTAACATAAGGGCGGCGGCGCTTACCGGTTTAAAGATAACAAGACCGCCGGACAAAGTTAATTACCTCTCCGGAGAACCGCTGGACCTGACGGGTATCAAGGCGGCAGGTACCTGGCAGGGTGTTGACGATGCTCCGGTACCAATGCCGGTATATGTATCCGGGTTTGATACCGCCGTACTGGGTACACAGACCGTGTTTGTGGAAGCCCTTGGCAAACGGGCCTCGTTTACCGTAACCGTGAAAGAACCGGCGGCTCCCGTAACATGGACACCGGTACAGGGATTCGCCGGGAACATCACCGGAATAAGTTATGGCAGCGGCAGGTTTGTCGCGGCCGGTTACAATGACGACAAGCCCAATGAAGGCATCATCGCGTATTCGGCCGACGGCACCAGCTGGATAAGGACCTCCGCTTATATAAATTTCAAAATTACCAGGGTATTCTTTGGCGGCGGTAAGTTTATCATTGGCGGTAACACTACAGAAAGAAGTTATATAGCGGAATCCTCCGATGGTATTAAATGGCAGCCGCAAAGCCCCTACGGTTTTACCGGCGAGTGTACGGCTGTTGCCTACGGTAAAGGCAAGCAGGGCGGGGATATATGGGTTGTGGTTTTTGACGGTAGTAGAATAGGATATTCCAATGGCGGCTCCTGGTCGGGAGCGCTCATCAAAAATGCAAACAACTATATGGAGTTTTGGAACAGCAGGATCAGCGGTCTATTCTTCGATGGCAGCAGATTTATCGCCTTCGACAGGACCGGCAGGTACCTGTATAGCGCCGATGGTCACTGGTGGGAGCCGGGCGAAGGAACAATAACTTTTGGCGGCAGCCCGGTAAGCAATGTAATCGCAGGCGGCGGCAAATTGATTGGTGTCGGCCCGGACAACGCCCTCAGTTGGTCCCTTGATGGTATAACATGGACCGAAGCCGACCATAACGGCAGGTTACGCGGCGGCAGCTTAAACGCCGCTGCCTACGGCTTTGGTATGTTCGTTGCCGTCAATAGCCAGGGGGCTATTATTTATTCCCGGAACGGATTTGTCTGGACACAGGTTTTTTCCACCACCTTTGGCTCCACCAGCATCCGGGACGTGGCTTACGGTAACGGCAGATTTGTCGCAATTGGCGGCAATGGCAGAATCGCGTATTCAAATAAGATAGAGGAGTAATCCGTGAACGATACAAATCCAAAAGAGATTCCCGGACGCATCAGGGAACTGCGCGAAGACGAGGAGATTAGCGCCCTCGACATAGCCCGCGATATTGGCATAAGCGCCGCCGATTATGCAAAGTATGAATCGGGGGAACTGGATATTCCAATCAGCGTGCTCTACAAAATTGCCGTCTCTTTGGGGGTGGATGCCACGGTGCTTCTTACCGGCGAAGATCCCCGGATGGAAAGCGCCGCAGTTTGCCGGGCAGGACAGGGCAAACAGATTGAACGGTATCCCGGTTATGAATTTTCCAGCCTGGCCTACAATTTTAAGGGCCGCACATTGGAGCCCCTTCTTGTATACCTGGACCCCTCCAAACCCGAAGCGGCCCAGGTAAGCCACGGCGGCCAGGAATTTAACTATGTGGTGGAAGGCAGAGTTAAAGTTACCGTGGGTAAGCGGGCGTATGTTTTAAGCGCCGGGGATTCAATCTACTTTGATGCGGGTCTGCTCCACGGCCAGGCGGCGGTGGACGGCCCCTCCCGGTTTATCACAATCATTCAGGAAAAGCCATGAACGAAATTCTTTCCCGGTACTGTCCCCGGATTGACTTTGACAGTTATGAAGACTTTTACGAAAACTACCGCTGCAGCGTGCCGGAAAATTTTAACTTTGCCTACGATGTAGTAGACGAATGGGCCCGGATAGATCCGGTTAAACCCGCGCTGCTTTGGACCAACGACGAAGGGGAGATGCGCTCTTATACCTTTGGCGATATGAAACGTCTTTCCGACAAGGCTGCTGCGGCGCTCCTTTCTCTGGGCCTGGGCAAGGGTGATGTGGTTATGCTGATCCTTAAACAGCGCCCCGAAGTGTGGGTAATGATGACGGCGCTGGAAAAAATCGGAGCGGTCTGTATACCCGGCACTTACCAGCTTACCAAAAAAGATCTGGTTTACCGCTGTAACATTGCCGAAGTAAAAATGCTTGTTACCGTGGACGAAAAGGAGCTTCTTGCCACCATTACTTCAGCCCTCCCCGAATGTACCACGGTGTCTCATAAGGCGGTGGCGCGCTGTACGGCAATGGACAAACCTGCGGGCCAAAACGGAACGCTTATCCCCGAAGGGTTTATCGATCTGCATAAAATGATAGACGAAGCGCCCGGAAATTTTTCGCGGCCCGCTGGTCCGGCAGATACCCGGCTTACCGAACCGATGTTGATCTACTTTTCTTCCGGTACCACCGGTATGCCCAAAATGGTCCTCCACGATCACAGCATCCCCCTGGGGCATATCGTTACCGCCAAATACTGGCACTGTGTAGAGGACGGCAAGGTCCACATGACCCAGACCGATTCGGGGTGGGCCAAATTTGCCTGGGGCAAGATCTACGGCCAGTGGATTTGCGGGGCAGTTATTGGGGTCTATGACACGGAAAAATTCACCCCCCAGGGTATGCTGGATGCGATAACCCGGCTCCGGCCTGCCACCTTTTGCGCCCCGGCGACGATTTTCCGTTTCCTTATTAAGGAAGATCTTTCCGGCACGGACTTTAGTTTTATCGAACATACCTCGGTGGCAGGGGAACCCCTAAGCCCCGAGGTGTACCGCCAGATAAAAGAAAAGACCGGTCTGGAAATCCGCGAAGGTTTTGGCCAGTCCGAAACCTCGATAATGGCCGCCTGTTTCAAATGGCTTCCCGTACGGCCCGGTTCCATGGGTAAACCCGCCCCCCTCTTTGGTTTGGACCTCCTGGACGAAGCGGGCAGCCCCTGCGACGACGGCATGGTAGGTAATATCAGCATCACCGCCGCCGGAGAACCGGGGACCATCGCCGGGGAACCAAGAACCGGCGCCGGGGAACGGAGAACCGGCGGCGCCGGTTTGGGCGCAAATCTGGCAAACGTTTTGCTGGCGCCGGACCAGATCAAAGCCATACCCGGTTTGTTTCGGGGTTACTGGAAGGACGATGAGGTAACCCGTAAATGCTGGTCCGGCGGCGTTTACCGTACCGGGGACATGGCCTGGCGGGATGCCGAAGGTTACTACTGGTTTGTGGGCCGCAACGACGATGTGATTAAATGTTCCGGTTACCGTATCGGTCCCTTTGAGGTAGAAAGCGCCCTCATGGAACATCCCTCGGTGCTGGAATGTGCCGTTACCGCTTTCCCGGACCCCATGCGGGGTCAGGTGGTTAAGGCTACCATCGTACTTGCCCGGGGTTACGAAGCTTCGGATACCCTTATCAAGGAACTGCAAAACCATGTTAAACGTGTTACGGCCCCCTACAAGTACCCCCGGATTGTAGAATTTGTGCCGGAACTCCCCAAGACAATCAGTGGAAAAATTCAGCGTAATGTGATACGAGGCACTAACAGGGGCACTGGCAGTACAGGGGGGAGTACAACGGCCCCTTGACACATCCGCTTTTTTCCGTTATAAATAGAGTTCAATTCCGTTATAAGGATGTTTTTGATGTACGCTTTAGTTGAATTTAAGGGCAGGCAGTACAAGGCCGAGAAGGGCGCCCTGCTTAAGGTTGACAAAATTGACGCTGAACCGGGGTCCAAACTGGATATAGACTCGGTACTGCTCCTTTCCCGGGGCGAAAATGAGGCCGATATAACGGTTGGAACCCCCTATGTGGCAGGGGCCAGGGTGAGCGCTGTAGTGGAAAGCCACGCCAAGGACAAGAAAATTATCGTTTTCAAGTATAAACCCAAGAAAGATTACCGCCGCAAACAGGGTCACCGGCAGCAGTATTCAATTATTAAAATTGAGGATATTGCCGGGGCCTAAGGTGATTACCATAGCGGTGGCGCTGGACAATTCGGGGCTCCTTAAAAGCTGCGATGTCTGGGGTCATGCCGGGGCGGGAAAACGGGGGAGCGACATAGTCTGCGCCGCCGTTTCGGTACTAACAAGAACCGCCCTGCTTACCCTTTCCGGCAGGGAGGGGATTGTTGTCCGGGGCGGGCCCGGTGAACGGGGGGTATTTACCCTGGAAACCGAAGCGCTTACCGGACCGGGGCGGGATTTTCTCGCCGCCGCCGGGGCTTTTCTGTTGGAAGGCCTTAATTCGGTGGCCGGGGAATACCCCCAAAATTGTACGATTACTATCGAACGGAGGAATTGATATGGCTCGGAAACGCGGCGGAAGCGGTGCAAAAAACGGACGGGACTCGAACCCCCAGTATTTGGGTGTTAAAGCCTTTGGGGGAGCCCAGGTAAAGGCCGGAACTATTATTGTCCGCCAGCGGGGTACCAAAATTCACCCCGGCACCAATGTGGGCTGCGGCGGGGATTTTACCCTCTTTGCCCTTACCGATGGAACCGTATCTTTTACCCAGCGGCGGGGCCGCAAACTGGCGGAAGTGGTTGCCGCCGGGGCGGCGGTCTTATAGCGGTCGCCTGCGCCAGACGAACCTCCGGTTTGGAGGCGTTATATGCAGAAATTTGCCGATGAAGCGTTAATAGAAGTCTCCTCCGGAAAGGGAGGCAACGGTTGTGTTGCCTTTCGCCGGGAAAAGTATGTTCCCCGCGGCGGTCCCTCCGGCGGAGATGGGGGCAGGGGAGGGGATGTCATTTTTGAAGTCCGCCGGAACCTCCGTACCCTCTCTCACCTTAGGTATACCCACAGTTTTAAGGCGGAAAACGGCCGGGATGGGGAAGGCCGCCAGCGGAACGGCCGAAACGGGGAAGATGTGCTTATTCCCCTGCCTCCGGGTACAATCCTCAAAGATCCCCTTACCGGTGAACTTATCCGGGACTTTGGCCGGGCAGAAGGCCGTTTTGTGTTCCTAAAAGGGGGCAACGGCGGCTGGGGTAATGTTCACTTTAAATCATCGGTAAACCAGGCCCCCCACAAGGCGCTGCCGGGTAAACCCGGCGAATACCGCAGCCTAACGGCGGAACTGCAGATCATGGCCGATGTAGGTCTGGTGGGTTTTCCCAATGCGGGAAAATCATCCCTGCTGGACCGGTACACCAATGCCAGGCCCAAGATTGCCCCCTATCCCTTTACCACCAAAATCCCCAATCTGGGAGTCCTAACCCTGGGAGCAGGTTCTAATGCCTGGGAAAGCCGGGACATTATCATTGCAGACATTCCCGGCCTTATCGAGGGTGCTTCCCGCGGGGCGGGCCTGGGACACCGTTTTCTTAAACATATTTCCCGGGCGGCGGCGCTGGTGTTCCTTATCGATCTTTCCGGCAATTCGGCCCCCGGCGAAAAAGATCATTGCAGCTGTCTTGAAGCATTTGACATACTTTACCGGGAACTGGAAACTTTTTCTCCCGGGTTAACGAAAAAAAAACGGCTTATCTGCGGTTCCAAGCTTGATTTGGAAGGAACAACGGAAGCGCTGGAACAATTGCGGCAAAAGTACCCGGACGAAAAAGTTTTGGGTATTTCGGTTTTTTCCGGCGAAGGTCTGGCGGAACTGGCGGCGGAGTTGGGGATCCTGGTCAACGACAGCGCCGCTGCCGCCGTTGCCGCCGCCGCCGTCGACAGCGCCGCTGTTGTTGACAGTGCCGCCGCCGCCGCTGATGGAGCATCCGCCGCTGTTGGCGGAGCATCTGCCGAAGATTTTGACGGTGCGGACGCCGAAGATTTTGCCATTGGCGGTGCGGGCGGGTGAAACTTGCTGTCCTGGGGGGAAGTTTTAACCCCATCCATAACGGTCACCTCTATGTGGCGGATTCGGCGCTGGCCCTTGGCTTTGACCGGGTTATTCTGGTGCCAGCCAATATTTCTCCCTTTAAGCAGCATTTGGCCGGTACCGTGTCAAAGGCTGATTCCGCCTCCGCCGGAGACCGGCTTGACATGATACTTGCGTCCATCACCGTGGATCCCCGGTTCAGCGCCGATGATTTGGAAATACGCCGGGAGGGTGTATCCTATACCATCGATACCCTTAAAGAGATTATCAAACGCTACCGGCCCCAGGGAAAACCCGGTCTTATTCTGGGGGACGATCTGGTTTCTGATTTTCCCCAATGGAGGAATGCGGAAGAAATAACCCGGATGGCGGATATCATCGTTGCCCGGCGGCTTGGCGGTAAAGCGGCGGGGAGTGGAATGGATGCCGCGGGGAGTGGAATGGATGCCGCGGGTTTTCCCTTTCCCCATAGGCCGCTGGACAATGAAGTGATGGACGTTTCTTCCGCCATGGTCCGGGAACGGATAGCCCATGGAAGGGCCTGGCGTTACCTGGTACCCCGGGGAGCCCGGCTTATCATTGAGGACCGCGGCCTTTATGCGGCAGAGGCGGCTCATTTTTCTCTTCCGCTTATTGCCCGGGTGGAGGATGCGGTGCGGGAAGCCCTTTCCCCCAAACGTTTTCTCCATTCCCGGAATACCGCTCTTATGGCCCGGGATATGGCCCTTCGTTACGGCCTTGATGCAGATGCTGCATACCTTGCGGGAATTGCCCACGATATGGCCAAGCCAGAGAAAAAAGACCTTTCCCATGGCCGGGCGGCGGCGGTATTGCTAGAGAAACACTTCGGCATACATAATGGAGATATACTGGAAGCTGTGGCGGTCCATACCACCGGTAAGGCCGGCATGGGGAACCTGGCCAAACTGGTGTTTATTGCCGACAAAATAGAATATACCCGGCCCGATGTACAAAACCGGTTCAGGGAAATGGCTGTACCTGCCCTTTCGGCGGGCGGGCCGGACAGTGGGCAGGACAAGACAAAACTGGACGATATCTTTTATGCTGTACTGGAGGACAATGTCCGGTGGCTCCGGGAACAGGGAAAAACCGTGGCGGAAGAAACCATCACACTGCTGGATACTATGAAAGTAGAGGTTAATCGTGGTAAAGGGCTTTGAATACAAAGCGGATGTAAGTACTTTTCTTCTTCTGGCCATTGTGCTGCTTCTGGGGGGAGGAATTCTTTTTACCTTTAATGTGCTTCGTTCGGACCCCATTGAAGAAGCCCTGGCGGGGGAAGAACTTATCAATATCCTCTTTGTTCTGGAAGCAAATGAAAAGCCCTTAAGTTCCTATGTGGTTATGTATTCCCCCATGAATAACCGGGCGGCGGCAATTTCCATTCCCGGTGATACCGGGCGGATCCTTAAAACCGTGAACAAAGTTGACCGGCTGGATTCGGTTTACCGTTCCAACAACAGCGGCGACTTTGAGCTTGAGGTTGAAGAACTCCTGGGGCTTTCTATCGATTATTCGGTGGTGTTTGAAACAGAAAAGCTTTCAAAGATTATCGATGTCATAGGAGGGGTAGAGATATTTATTCCCAACGCCATCGAAATATACGGTGAAGAAACGATCCTTTTTCCTTCGGGAAATACCAGACTGGACGGTGATAAGGGAATAGCCTACATTGTTTTTGAACTGCCCGAAGAAAGCAAAAATGAGGTGGAACTGCGGCGGGAGCGGTTTTTTCTGGGGCTCCTAAAAAGCCTGGGGGAACATAATGTCCTTTTCCGCAATGCTTCCATTGGCCGCTACTTTTATCCCCTCTTAAAGACAGGGATGAACAATCTTACCCGGCGGCGGCTTTTTGCGGCCCTTTCTTCCCTGGACATTGACCGTATAAGTATCCAGGAAGTCGCGGGGAATTACCGGGAAGTATCGGACCAGGAACTGCTTATGCCCTACTATGACGGAACGGTTATCAAAGATGTCGTCCGCCAGGCTCACCGGAGTTTGATCCAAAAAACGCAAGGGACCCTTGTGGAACGGGTTTTTACGGTGGAGGTACTGAACGGAACCACCGCCACGGGCCTGGCAACCCGGACGGCGGAACTAATCCGGGGTTTTAACTACGATGTTATTTCCACCGGAAACGCCGGACGGAACGATTATGAAACCACAGAAATCATTGACCGGACGGGACTGGAAAATGTAGCTGCCAGTTTTGCGGCGGTGATCCGCTGTAAAAATGTCCGCTTTGAATCGCGGATACCCGATGAAATAGTGGATCCGGGCCAAAATACCGAGTACCGGGCGGATTTTACCCTTATCATCGGAAAGGATTTTAATGGACGAGTCGTTACGGGCAACTGAACAGCCGGGCATAAACGAGGTTCGGGCAATCTGCGCCCTTCTGGAAGAACACCGGGGGGACAAGGTACTGGCCATGGATCTCCGGGAACTCCATTCCTGGACCGATTTTTTTATCATCGCCACGGTTTCAAGCGGCGCCCACCAGGAAGGGCTTTTGCGGCATATCAAAGATTTTGCTCTGGAACGGGGGCTTGCCATACTCCGGGGGTCCAAACGGGGCCCGGCAGACGGTTGGGGCCTTGTTGACATGGGAACGCTTGTAATTCATCTTATGAACGCCCAATCCAGGGAATTCTACGAGTTAGAGGAATTATGGAGTTCCGCCGGGCGGATTTACCCCAACGGCTGAAACCCGACAGCGGCTAAAACCGGCAAAAGTCTGGTTTCTGCTGCCTGTTGGCCGCTCATTCGTCAAAATCGTCGTAATCTACATCTTCTTCGTAGTCATAATCATCATCGTCGTCGTCATCATCATCAAAATCATCGTCGTCGTCATCATCAAAATCATCGTCATCTTCATAATCGTTGTCAAAATCATCATCCACATCGTCAAAATCGTCTTCGTCATCAAGATCTTCGTCATCGTCACTTAAGACAAAGGGATAGGGGAGCTGCTCGGTATCTGCACTATAATTCACTGGCATTAATTCAAGATCCTCCATTATGGTGTCTCCTTTCTTTTGAACATTAAGGGAGTAGTTTATGTTCTGTCAAGCCTTAATTATACACCCCCTTGCGCTTATTTTGGGCTTGTTGTTTCACCCGAAAATATAGTAAAAAAAACTCCATGATTCAATCAAGGGGTGAAGTAACCCTCCACCCGCCCGCTAAAATAAACCTTCATTTGGCTGTGGGTCCTAGGCGGCCCGACGGCTTTCATGGACTGGACAGTATCTTTGCGGCCCTGGATTTTGCCGACAGTCTTACCATAAGCCTCCATCCCCGGGGGGGGACGGATCTGACCCTAAAAATCGAAGGTACCTTTGCGGAATTACATGAGCGGGGGCAGATTTTTGCTCCCATTCCGGCGGAAGAAAACCTTGTTTACCGGGCGGCGGAGTTATTCCGGGCCAAAACGGGCTTTGGGGGTGGTATACGGGCGGAACTGATAAAGCGGATTCCCTCCGGCGCAGGCCTTGGGGGCGGTTCTTCCGATGCCGCTGCCGCTCTCCTGGGGCTGAATGCCCTTACAGGTCTTCTGCCCCAGGAACAACTGCCGGATTTAGCTGCCCAACTGGGGAGCGATATCCCCTTTTTTATACGCCTAACCGAAACGGAAAGCCCGGTCTGGGGGGCAGGCGGCCGGGGGGAAATTCTTACAGCCCTGCCGCCTCTGCCGCCTTTAGGGGTACTGCTGGCCTTTCCGGGTTTTGCAAGCCATACCGCCGCAGCCTATGCCCTATTGGACGCTCAGTCTGGTACTCTGCGGCCCAAGGGTTTGTCTCGTCCAAAAGATGACGAAACCAACCAATGGGCGCCGCCGGAAAACTGGAATTTTTACAATGATTTTGAGGATATTTTTCTCAATTATGGAACGGAGCTGGAAAAAACCATGTATAGGGCCATTTTTGCGGATCTTAAACGGGTTGGAGCGTCTTTTGCGGCCCTTTCCGGGTCCGGCTCGGCCTGTTTTGGTATCTTTCCCTCTATAAAAGAAGCAGAAGCGGCGGAAAAAAAACTGAAAAACGCTCTTTATACGACAAAAGCAACTTTTTTCTTGCGTCCTCAAAAAAGCGGTAGTACAATAATGGCGAACTTGAGCTAACAAGGAGAGCCCATGGAAATAACCGACATCAGGGTCCGCAAAGTGGCTGGAGAGGGCAAGCTTAAAGCGTATGTAACCGTTACCTTTGATGACTGTTTTGTGGTTCACAATGTAAAAATCATTGAGGGAAAAAGCGGCGTTTTTATTGCCATGCCAAGCCGTAAAACCAGGGCAGGGGAATACAAGGATGTGGCCCATCCCATCCACCCCGAATTCCGTTTGGAGTTACAGCAAAAAATTCTGGATAAATACGATTTGGGTAATGTTCCCGATGATATGTCCGTAGACTTATAGCACCGTGATGTCTCACACGTGATGCATCACGCACTTGCCCAAATACCCGCTTTCTGGTATAGTTCTCTGGAAGTCCGGTCAATCCGGTATCGGAGCCATTGGGACGTAGGCAAGTGGTAAGCCACCGGGTTTTGGCTCCGGCATGCACAGGTTCGAACCCTGTCGTCCCAGTACCATAAGAAATGCCGTTAGGTTAATGAGGAGTTATACAAGTGAGTCAAGTTGTATTTCAAGCCCGGGACAGGGCTAGTAAGGGCTCCGGGGAAGCCAAAAAACTCCGGCGGACGGGCCGGATTCCCGCGGTCATTTATGGCCGCAAGGGCGCTTCTATGTCCATCGATCTGGATGCCCGGGATTTTATGAACAGTCTTAAGGGTGTTTCCGAAAGTACCATTGTCAAGGTAGAGGTGAACGGCAAGGTTCACGAAGCGTTTGTCAAAGATACCCAGCGGAATATCAGGGACGGGGCCATACTGCACGTTGATTTTTACGAAATAGAAAGCAATACCCTGCTTAGGGCCAGGGTTTCGCTCCATATCCATGGGAACCCTGTTGGGGTCCGGGAAGGGGGTATTCTGGAAACTCCCCTCCACGATATCGAAGTAGAATGTCTGCCCAGGGATCTGCCCGAACGGCTTGAAGTAGATATCGCTTCCCTAAAGGTAAACCAGGCGATCCATGTGCGGGATCTGGCCCTGGGAGCCGGCGTTAAGCTTATTTCCAATGCCGATCAGGTAGTGGCCCTGGTTAAATTTGCCAAAGCCGAAGCCGCCGCTGCGGTTGAAGAAACCGTGGAAGCCGCCGCCGCTGCGCCCGGTGCGGCTCCTGCTGCTGCCGCCGCCGCTCCTGCCGCCGACAAAAAAGCAGAGAAATAACGGCAGCCGCGGGGAGTGGAATGGATGCCGCGGGGAATGGAATGGATGGGGAGACAGGCGGAATCCGCCTGTCTTTTGAAACAGCTGTAACCCGCCGCCTAAAGCGGCTGCTTATGGTCATTCAACTTCCACAAAAGCTGGATTCCAGCTTTTGTGGAAGCCTTACACCCTGTTTGCTTGCCCTGTCGGGCGGCGCCGATTCTACCGCCATGACCGCCGCTCTGGCAGCCCTTAGGGATGCCGGGGCGGCTATTGTTCTTACTGCCGTCCATGTAAACCACGGTATCCGTGCCGCCGCCGACTGTGCAGGCGATGAAGCCGCCGCCGCCGCCCTCTGTAAAGGCCTTAACATTCCCCTTGCCGTTAAAACAATCCCGCCGGGTCTTATTGAAGCCTATGCCCATAAACGGGGAACCGGTATAGAAGGGGCTGCCCGCCATTTCCGCCACCGGGCCCTGCAGGAAGAAGCCCGCCGATCCGGCGCCAGGGTTATCCTTATTGCCCATACCAGAGACGATCGCCTGGAAACCACACTAATGGCGCTGCTCCGCGGCGCTGGTCCTGCGGGTTTGGGCGCCATGGCGGAATACCGGGAGGGCAAAACCAGAGACAGCGTTACCATTCCCATACTACGGCCTCTTCTTTCTCTGGGCCGTGCCGATGTACTGGCCTATCTAAAAGAACGGCGTTTTATGTACCGGGATGATGCCACCAATAAGGATGAACATTTTCTCCGTAACCGGGTGCGGTGTAAACTTATCCCCCTCCTGGATCAGCACTTTCCCCGGTGGCGGAAACCGGTCCAGCGGCTGGGGGAAACCCAGGCTATGACGGCAGTTTTTTTGGCGGAAGAAGCGGCCCGGCTCCTTCCCTGGAAAGAGGAACCGGATCCGCCTGGGGTTAAACCGGGAAGCCGCCTCGTTATGGCGGCGGAAGTCTTTTTTTCCCAGCCGGAAATTCTTAGGGAAGAAGTTTTGTTCGGGGCCTTGGATAGAATAGCGGTTTGGAGGCAAAACCAAAAACAGCGAAGTTTCCGCCGGGAGGTCCTGCGATCTTTTTGCCGGGGAGAAACATCTGCGTTAGACCTAGGGAACGGCATCCGGCTGGAGTTGGCCGGGGGAAAAATCGCCCTATACCGGGAAACCCCAGCGGCATCCATACCAGACCCCGCGGAATCCATGCCAAACCCCGCGGGTGAACGGGGCCTTTCGTTGTTGATTAAAAACCCCGGAGTCTATAAGCTTGAAGGGCTTACTGTTAGAGCCGCCGAGGGTTTTGGAATAGATGCTGCGGCGGAAGAGACTGTTTCCGGGCAAGGATTTTTTGCTTCCTTTCCCCTGGCCGTGTGTTTCTCACGGGGAAAAATACAAACCTTTCACCGGCCCGGCGGTCTCTCCGGCTGGTTTACGGTACAGACGCGGAGGATCCCTTGAATCAGAATAACGGCCAGAAACCCCTGAAACCTATACTGCCCGGCGGGCGGCCGAATCATTTTGCCCTGTTTTTTTTCCTGGCCATGGCAATTCTTTTTGCCATGTTCTATTTGCGGAACGAAGTTCCCGCCCCCGCACAGGAAATGGCCTATTCGGATTTTCTTCAATACATGGAACGGGGCGAACTTTTGGAAGCGCGTATCTTTGATAACAATGTTATCGAAGGTCTGCGCCGTACCGGGGACGAACAGGTCCGGTTTAAGACACTTATCCCCTACAACGACCCAACACTGGTTCCTTCGCTTGTCGGTCGGGGCATTAAAGTTTCCGGCGCAGAAGCGGGCTTAAGCCCCTGGCGGATCATACTGGAAATTATCCCCTGGGTTCTTATTATTGGTTTTGTCTGGTTTATGATGCGGAATATGCAAGGGGCCGGTTCCCGGTCTTTTCAGTTTGGCAAAAGCCGGGCCAAACGTTACCACGAAGACAGCAAGAAGATCACCTTTGACGATGTGGCGGGCCAGGTGGATGCCAAGTATGAATTACAGGAAGTGGTGTCGTTCCTTAAAAACCCCCAGAAGTTTACCAAGATGGGCGCGCGTATTCCCAAAGGCGTGCTGCTCGTGGGTATGCCCGGTACCGGCAAAACCCTTATGGCCAAAGCCGTAGCAGGAGAAGCGGGGGTGAATTTTTTCCATATGTCCGGGTCGGATTTTGTGGAGATGTTTGTCGGCGTGGGAGCCAGCCGGGTTAGGGACCTCTTTGATCAGGGCCGGCGCAGCGCTCCCTGTATTGTGTTTATCGACGAACTTGATGCGGTGGGCCGGACCCGAGGGGCCGGTTACGGCGGCGGCCACGACGAACGGGAACAAACCCTGAATCAGCTTTTGGTGGAAATGGACGGTTTTGATTCCAAGGACGGGGTGATAATCCTGGCCGCCACCAACCGGCCCGATGTACTGGACCCGGCGCTGCTCCGGCCGGGCCGCTTTGACCGTCAGGTCGTGGTGGCCATGCCGGACATCAAGGAGCGGGAAGCAATTCTAAAAATTCATGCCGCCAAAATTCCCCTTTCAGAAAATATCGATCTTGTCCGGGTTGCCAGGGCAACACCGGGCATGAGCGGTGCGGAAATTGCCAACCTGATTAACGAAGCGGCCCTCTTTGCCGCCCGGCAGGACAAGGCCGTGGTAGAGATGGACGATATGGAAGAAGCCCGGGACAAGGTCCTTATGGGGGTGGCCCGGAAAACCCTGGTGGTGAGCGACAAGGAACGGCGCATGACCGCCATACACGAAGCGGGCCATGCCCTGCTCCATTACTTCCTTAAAAATGCCGATCCCCTCCACAAGGTAACGATAGTTCCCCACGGCCGGGCTTTGGGCATGGCCATGTCCCTGCCGGAAGAAGACAGCTACAGCCGTACCCGGGGCTGGATAGAAGACCGCATGGTAATCTGTTACGGCGGCTGGACGGCGGAACAGATTTTTTACAACGAAACCACCACCGGCACCAAACAGGACCTGGAACAGGCCACCGACATGGCCCGGCGTATGGTCTGCGAATGGGGAATGTCGGAAGAACTTGGCCCGGTTACCTACGGCCAGGAAGACGAACCCATTTTCCTGGGTAAAGAAATTGCCCGGCACAAAGATTATTCCGAAGATATCGCCAAACGTATTGACGGGGCGGTAAAGAAAATTCTTGAATCGGCCCTTACCACTGCCCGGACTATTCTGGAAAGCCGCAAGGCGGAACTGGAAAAACTTGCCGATGCTCTTTTAACCCGGGAAACCCTGGTTGACGAGGAAGTACGGTCGCTTATTGGACTGCCGGCAAAGCCGGTTTAGTGTATAGTATAGGTAAGAGGCAGCATGAAAAGTCTTCGTTTTATGGTTATGGCGTTTTTTGTGGCAGTTCCCCTCTTTCTGGGGGCGCAGAATCCTGAAACCGAAGAAGCCGGGGAAACCGCCATAGCCCGCCGTTACCATGAATGGGCCTTGGACGCACTGCTAGAAGGCAGGTCGGCCGAAGCCCTGGCAGCCCTGGAACGGGGGGCGGATTATGCTTCCGTATCGTCGGATCTTTCGTATTTTTTGGCCCTGGCCCGTTTTATGGAAGGCCGTTCCCGCTTTTCTGCGCTGGAAGCATGCCGCCAGGCTTTGGAAACCGACCGCTGGGAGCTGTATGAACGTAAGGAAGCACAGTACCTGGAAGCGGTACTGTTGGTTACCTTACGTTTCTATGAAGAAGCCCTCAAAGTCCTTGAAAGATGGGATGATTCCACAGCGCATTACTGGCGGCTAAGGGCATTGAAAGGGCTGGCCCATGCCGGAAACCCTGGCACAGCCGGTTTTGGAACGGATGCGGATCAATCTTTTCTTAACGCCATGGCCCTTGCGATGGACCGTTTCCCCCGTGATCCCTATATAGTACGGCTTCTTTTTGAATATGCTGCGGCAAAGGACAGACCCGGCGAATCCCGGGCCCTGGTTGATCTGGCCCTCCGCAGGCTCCCTGTGTTGATAACAGTTGTTGATTCGTTACCATTTGCATTAGCCAATTCGCCGGACCTGGCTTATATGGCAGCACCCTTTATCCGGGACCGGGAAGAAGCCCGCCGTTATGTGGCCGCCTACAGGGCCAGCGAGGAACAACCCAACCCCGAATCCATTCCGGCGGCACTTAACCTGGGTCTTATCAATGGAAAACAGGCGGTGGATGAACTCTTTGCCCGCCCTTACCAGTGGAAAACGCGCTTAAGAGCTGCCCCGCAGGAAGGGTTTAAGGGCCTTGATGACACAACCGGCGGCATCCATCCCAAAACCCTCCAGCTTGTAAGACCGATAGAAAAAGATTTGATCCTTGTTATCCGGGATCTTTTGCGGAGTGAAGATGAACTGGAGTACCTTAAACGAAACCTTTTGGTCTTTTCCGGTGTTATAACAGAGGACAGGGACAAGGACGGCATTGTAGAGACGGAAACCTGGTACCTTAACGGAATGCAAAGGGAATACCGTTATGATGCGGATCAGGATGGTGTGCCGGATATAACGGTACATTTTGCCCAGGGCCTTCCATCCCGGGCGGAAATCACCATACCGCTTGCCAATGCCGAAGACATGGTCATGAACGGTCAGGGCCGCCAGGTTTTACTCCACTGGGAACAGTATCCGGCGGTACTGGAAGCGGCGCTGGAGGGCGCCCGCTATCTGCCCCGGCCGCTGGATTATTTCTATGCGCCGGTGTCTTTTATCCAGCTGGTGCCGGGCGCTCCGGATTATCCGGACCTGGCGGAACCGCTGCCGTTCCTTACCGGGCGCAGCCTTCTTTCTTTTGCGGCGGTGCTGGAACGGCCCAGCGGCGAATTTGAAAATGCTCTGGAACGGATTGAGTTGTCCGGCGGTATTCCGGTAAAATCAACGGTGTATGCTAGGGATATTTTAGGGGTGGAACGGAAAGCGGCAGAGACCGAATTCCGCCAGGGCCGGCCCTTTATTCAGCATATTGATTTGGACCTTGACGGCAGAATGGAAACAATCCGCCGTTACGATCCCGCAGATGCCTATGTACTCTTATTGTCGGAAAGCGACTGGGATGGGGACGGAATGTATGAATATGCCGAAACCCGGCAAAGCGACGGGACTATAAAAAAATCCTGGGATCTTAACCGGGACGGAATACGGGAAACAGAACAATGAAAACAAAACTGCTCTTGCTGCTTGGGGCGCTGCTTTTTTCCTGCGCCACAGCGGAAGAAAAACTAGCTCCCCAAAAATCTACCACCGAGTACCGCCTGGGGGATATTGAAAAATATGCAGACGGAGATCCCGCCAGGGCGATTCATTTTATAACCGTGTACCGGGCCGTCTATGGCGAAACAAGCCACCATGCGGCGGAGTATAATCCGGAAACGGCGGCCAAACTTGACAAACTAGAGAAACAGGCGGTGGAAAATCTGCGCTCCGCCCAAAAACTGGCGCTGGACGAAAAACGCTGGGACGATGCGGGTTCCCTGGCCCGCTCCCTTTCTGCCCTGGGCATTACCGTAGAAAGTACCGGTATGGAACCGGACATTATCCTTGCCGAGGCCAAAGCGGCGCTGGAAGCGGGAGACAACCTCAAGGCATTTTTGTCCGCCGTCCGTTCCCACGAAATGGAAAAACTTTCCCTGGCGGATATGCTCCCCTTTTTGCGGCGGGCGGTAGAACAGAAACAGCGGCGGACTGCGGCCTTTTTTCTGGAGGCCGCTGACGAAGCAATCCGGGAGGGCAGAATTAATGTGCAGGGAACACGGGCCGGGGTCTCTGTTCCCCGTGAACTGCGGGAATATGCCGAAGGCCGGGACACGGTGAGCGATATGGTTAAGGGTGTGGCCACCGTGGTGGTAGACCGGGGTATTCGTACAAACCGCGGCCGGGCGTACCCCGACAGGGTTCTGGGTTCCGCTTTTTTTGTTGATTCATCGGGGCTCCTGATTACCAATTACCATGTAATTGCCAGCGAAGTGGATCCCACCTACGAAGGTTATTCCCGGATGTATATCCGCATGGGCGATGCTTCCAGCCCCCGGATCCGGGCAAAGGCCGTTGGCTGGGACAAGGCCATGGACCTGGCGCTGATCAAGGCGGATTACCAGCCGGAGTATGTGTTCCCCGTGGTTGACCGGGTAATTCCCAAAGCGGGGGATACGGTGTATGCCATTGGTTCACCCGGCGGCCTGGAAAAAACTGTGACCCAGGGAATTGTTTCTGCATTGGGACGGCGTTTTCTTCCCCTGGGGGATGTGATCCAAATAGACGCTGCGGTAAACCACGGTAATTCCGGCGGTCCGGTAATAGACCGGGACGGCCGCCTGGTGGGCATTGTTTTTGCCGGGGTGGAACAATACCAGGGGCTCAATTTTGCCGTTCCCGCGGAACGGCTGGCAGCGGCCCTGCCGGCCCTGATTAGGGGCGGCAAGGCAGAGCGGCCCTGGCTGGGCCTTACCCTTGCCGAGACAGGACCTTCCGCCGCTCTCCAGGGGGAAATTATCTATGTGGCTCCCTTTACCCCTGCCTGGGAACAGCAGCTTAAGGAAGGATCGATAATTGAAACGATCAACGGGGAAAAGGTAAGCGCCGCACAGGGATCCCTTATCCCTGCTCTGCAGGACAGGCTTTTTTCCAACCGGCCCGGAGAATTGGTGGCCCTGGAACTCCGTGACCCCGACACAGGAAATACCGCCCGGCGCTTTATCATGACCGCCGCCCGGCCAGAGCTTCCCCTGGCGGATGCGGCGGCAAGGGACAGCAAGGAACGAATGGCCGCCCCCCTCTTTGGCATGATCCTTGCTCCGGCAGTGGCAAATGGTTTGTCATCGCCGTCGTTTGTGATCAAAAAAGTTGTCCGGGGCTCCATTGCCGATGAGGCGGGTATTTCTGAACAGGACCCTGTTTCTATCCGGGGTTTTCACATTGAAAAAGATTCAGGTGTTGCCCTGATGGATATTTCCGTCAAAAAACGCCGCACGGGTTATATGGAAACTTCCATGCGGCTGCCCGCCTTGCTGGACTCTCCCGATACGCTTTAGCTTAACAAAAAATCCAGCGCGTTTATGGTGATAATGCCCCGGTCATTGCCATTTTCCACCCTATACTCTAAAATAGAAAAAACGGAGGTTATGGTATGATCTATTCCGCAGAAGTGGAGCATATGTGTCCCGTGGTTAAGGGCGCGTATCATGGGCCTGCCCCTATTCCCGAAGAGGGTAAATGGGTTCAGGCAAAGGAAATAAAGGACATTAGCGGCCTTACCCATGGTGTGGGCTGGTGCGCTCCCCAGCAGGGCGGGTGCAAACTGACCCTGAACGTCAAGGAAGGCATTATTGAAGAGGCGCTGATCGAAACTATCGGCTGTTCCGGTATGACCCATTCCGCTGCAATGGCTGCGGAAATTCTTCAGGGTAAAACGATCCTTGAAGCGATGAACACAGACCTGGTTTGCGATGCTATCAATGTGGCCATGAGGGAGCTTTTTCTCCAGATCGTTTACGGCCGCAGTCAGACAGCTTTTTCCGAAGGGGGGCTCCCCATTGGTGCGGGACTGGAAGATCTGGGCAATACCCTCCGCAGCCAAATCGGCACGATGTACGGTACCAGGGCCAAGGGCGCCCGGTATCTGGAAATGGCCGAAGGTTATGTTACCCGCCTGGCCCTGGACAAGGGTAACCTTATTATCGGTTATGAATTTGTCAACCTGGGCAAGTTTATGAAAGCGGTAAAAAAGGGAACCGACGCTAACGAAGCGCTTAAGGCCGCCACCGGCCGTTATGGCCGTTTTAAAGAAGAAGACGGGGCTGTCAAATTTATTGACCCCCGGGAAGAATAAGGGAGTTGTGTGTTACTTCGTAACACTTCCAATTAACGCGGCAGTAAAACTGCCTTTTTTATAGGAGTTATTATGGCTTTATTTGAAAGTTATGAACGGCGGATTGGTCATATCAACGAAGTCCTGAAGGAATATGGCATTAAGGACCTTGAAGAAGCCAAGACGCTTTGTACCGCCAAGGGTTTTGATCCCTACGAAATTACTAAAAAAGTTCAGCCTATTGCTTTTGAAAATGCCGGCTGGGCCTATACTATGGGTGCGGCCATTGCAATGAAAAAGGGCTGCACAAAGGCTGCCGAAGCTGCCGAGGCTATCGGTATTGGGCTCCAGGCGTTCTGCATTGCCGGTTCTGTGGCGGATGACCGCAAGGTTGGTTTGGGTCACGGTAACCTGGCGGCGATGCTACTCCGGGATGAAACGGGTTGTTTCTGCTTCCTTGCCGGACACGAAAGTTTTGCCGCCGCCGAGGGGGCTATCGGCATTGCACTTAATGCCAATAAAAGCCGGGGAAAGCCCCTGCGGGTTATTCTTAACGGCCTTGGCAAAGATGCCGCCCAGATTATCAGCCGGATCAATGGTTTTACCTATGTAAAGACAAAATTTGATTACCTTTCCGGAAAACTTGACATAAGCGAAACCATTCCCTATTCCAGCGGTGAACGGGCCAAGGTAAAGTGTTACGGCGCAGACGATGTCCGCGAGGGTGTGGCGATTATGCACCATGAGGCAGTAAATGTTTCCATCACCGGGAACAGTACCAACCCCACACGGTTCCAGCATCCGGTGGCGGGGACCTACAAAAAAGAATGTGTGGAACAGGGAAAAAAATACTTTTCCGTGGCATCCGGCGGCGGTACGGGCCGTACCCTCCACCCGGACAACATGGCCGCCGGTCCTGCCAGTTACGGCATGACCGACACCATGGGCCGCATGCATTCCGACGCACAGTTTGCCGGTTCTTCTTCCGTGCCGGCCCATGTGGAAATGATGGGCTTCCTGGGTATGGGGAATAACCCCATGGTTGGCGCAAGTGTGGCTGTCGCCGTGGCGGTGGAAACAGCGCTTAAGTAGGCTGACTAAAAAAACCCGGTCTTGCGGCCGGGTTTTTTTTGACAGGAAATTTGGTAAAGGCCCTTTCTTCCCGAGCTTCTTTTTTTCCGCCCTTTCCGGTATACTCATTATATGGCAGACCCCGGATCGGACACTTCCCTTGTCCGCAATTTTTGCATCATCGCCCACATAGACCATGGTAAGTCTACCCTGGCGGACAGGCTTATCCAAAAGGGCCATTTGGTGACAGACCGCGACTTTCAAAACCAGATCCTTGACAACATGGATATTGAGCGGGAGCGGGGCATTACCATTAAAAGCCAGGCGGTAACGATTCCCTATCTTGCTGCGGACGGAAAAGAATACAGCCTTAATCTGGTAGATACGCCGGGTCATGTGGACTTTAGTTACGAGGTATCCCGGGCAATTAATTCCTGCGAGGGGGCGCTGCTCCTTGTTGATGCAACCCAGGGGGTTCAGGCCCAGACCCTTTCCAATATGTACCTGGCGCTGGAACATAATCTGGAAATTATCCCGGTGATCAACAAGATTGATATGCAGGCGGCGGATATTCCGGGGACTAAACTGCAAATTGAAAAAGATTTGGGCCTCGATCCCGATGATGCCCTCTTGGTGTCTGCCCGGCAGGGAACGGGGGTGGACGAACTTTTCGAAGCGATTGTACATAAAGTGCCGCCGCCTTCCGGCAGTTCCGCTTCTCCCCTCCGGGCGCTCATTTTTGACTGCCACTACGATCCTTACCGGGGGGTGGTGGTTCACCTGAGGCTTTTTGACGGTACGATTAAAAAGGGGATGAAGATCCGCTTTATGTCCAACGGATCAGAATACACGGTAGAAACCGCCGGGGTCTTTAAACTTGCCCTGGTAGAGACGGCGGAGCTTTCCGCCGGGGCCGTGGGTTATATTATTGCGGGGGTAAAAACCGTAAGCGATGTCCGGGTGGGGGATACCGTTACCGGCGCGGACAATCCCTGTGCCGGGCCTCTGCCGGGTTTCCGGGAAGTAAAACCCGTGGTGTTTTCTTCTATATATCCGGTGGATTCAAACGACTACGAAGAATTTAAAACAAGCCTGGAAAAACTTAAGCTAAACGACGCATCCCTTATCTACGAAAAGGACAGTTCCGCTGCTCTGGGTTTTGGCTTCCGCTGCGGCTTCCTGGGCCTTTTGCATCTTGAAGTGATACAGGAACGGCTCGAAAGGGAATTTGATCAGTCGGTGATCTTTACTGCCCCCAGCGTTAAGTACAAGGTACATCTCCGCGGCGGGCCGGGACATCCGGGGGAAGAAATAATGGTAGACAATCCCATGGAGTACCCCGACGAAGGCCGCATTGAAGGGGCCGAGGAACCCTATATCCGGGCGGCGGTGATCACCCCCACGGCCTACCTGGGAAACATTATGAGCCTCTGTCTGGAAAAGCGGGGAGTGCAGACGGCGATGAATTACCTCGACGAAAAGCGGGTGGAGCTGGTGTACGACATGCCGCTGGCCGAAGTACTTTTTGATTTTTACGACCGCCTAAAAAGTACCAGCCGCGGCTATGCTTCTTTTGATTACGAGATTACCGATTACAAAACCACGGAGCTGGCAAAACTCGACATACTCCTTAACGGTAAACAGGTGGATGCCCTTTCCCAGCTGGTGTTCCGGGAGCGGGCCTACGACAGGGCCCGGATGGTCTGCGAACGCCTGCGGGACGAGATTCCCCGGCAGCAGTTTAAGATTCCCATCCAGGGGTCCATTGGCAGCCAGATTATCGCCCGGGAAACGGTAAACGCCCTCCGCAAGGATGTGCTGGCCAAGTGTTACGGCGGTGATATTACCCGTAAACGGAAACTGCTGGAAAAGCAGAAGGAAGGAAAAAAACGTATGCGTATGGTGGGAGATGTGGAACTGCCCCAAAGCGCGTTCCTGGCGGTGCTTAAGACGAAGGAAGATTAAGGCCGTTGTGTCCCTGGTTTCGCTAAAAACAAGCAGTTTGTGCGGGCGCCGGTAAATCACCGCCGTTAAAAGGGGTCAGTGCAGCGTCTATGTCTTTAACAATGCCGCTGTCAACCTGTCCTTTTTCTGCCATATCATAGAGTATCTTTATTGTATCGCCGTGGTTCCGTCCGGGGTGGTAGGGCCGTTCCTCACTTACCGCCTGGTATATGTCGATGCAGGCCAGTAGACGGGAATTAAAGTCCAGTTCTTCCGCCTTTTTGCCAAAGGGGTAACCGGTACCGTCGAGTTTTTCATGGTGGTTGGAAGCCCAGGCACAGATGGTTTCAAATCCTTCAATGTCTTTTAGAATCTCCCAGGTTATCCGGACATGTTCCTTAATAATAAGAAATTCCTCGTTGGTAAGTTTGCCGGGTTTTTCCAGAATCGCCACAGGCGTGGCAAGTTTGCCGATATCGTGGAGGGCCGCCGCCAGGTACAGTTCCGCCCGCTCTGTTTCAGTATAACCGTAGCGGCCGCCCATGTACCATGCCTTGTTGGCTATCTGGGTAGAATGGCGGCGGGTAAAAACCGATTTGTAGTCGATGATCCGGGTTATAAAAGAAGCCAGGCCGAAGCTGGTTTGTTCTTCCGTGTCCACAAGCCAGGGGGGAATGGCCTGGGTGGCGGTTTTAAGGATCACTTCATCTTTAAGGGAAAGCAGCATGGGCCAGTCGAGGATTTCCAGCATAACGGCGGAAGCTTGTTTGCTGTACTGGGTTCCGGTTTTTTCGGCAATAATAGCGCGGATGCGGGAAAGACCTTCCGGCTCCTGCCGCTGTAAATGGTGGGCCACATCCAGCGAGTCTGCGATGGCGATAAGTTCTGCTCCCAGGGGGCCGTCCCCCGCTTGTATTCCAAAGGGCCCGGAACCGTCGGCCCATTCATGGTGGTACAGAACAAAGTTCCGCACATCGGCCTTAAAATGGAGTGCGTTTACGTTCCGCTGGCCGTATTCGCAGTGAAGTTTCATGGCAGCGTCACGACGTTCGCCTTCGCGCTCCGATAGGATATATTCGGTAAGTGCGTTGTCGTGAAGCAGGGCGCAGATCGTCAGGCCCAATAGTTCTTCCCCGCCCATTCCCAGGGCTTTTCCCATAGCGGCACAGAGGACCGCTATTCGTTTACCGTGGTGGGTGCTGGCCCCCAGAAGTTCGCCCTCCACAATGTCCAGGGCGGTGGCAATTGTTTTTACCAGCGAATCCATTCGTATGGTCATAGGCCCCCGTTTACACCGATTTGGTAAAAATCCGCAGTGCGTTAATACCAAAAAGCATTACCGAGGTAACAATGGCCCCGGAGATAAGTACCCCCAGGACTACCGCCGGGAGGGTTTTCCGTTTTGGAAGCCCCAGCACCCAGGCGCCCAGGGTGCCGGTCCATGCGCCGGTAAGCGGCAATGGTATGGCCACAAAGAGGGCCACTCCCAGGACTCCCCACTTTTCC
>BNVB01000024.1 GCA_025997795.1 Spirochaetia bacterium
GTATACCGCCAAAATCTTCGGTGTAGTTGGGAAGTACCTTGCGGATAAGGCTAAAACCGTTGGAGTGGGGGCCGGAAGAAGCAATACCGATAAGGGCATTACCTGCCCTTATCGGTATTGCTTCTTCCGGCCCCCACTCCAACGGTTTTAGCCTTATCCGCAAGGTACTTCCCAACTACACCGAAGATTTTGGCGGTATACCCCTGGGCCGGGCGCTCCTTGAACCAACCCGGCTTTATGTAAAACCAATTCTGGAACTCTTAACACAGACCGTTGTTCACGGCATGGCCCACATCACCGGCGGCGGTTTCTACGAAAATATACCCCGTATGTTTCCCGGCACCACCGGGCCTTTTGATGCCCGTATCAATTACGGCGCCTGGACTATCCCGGCTATCTTTAACCGTATTGCCGCAGGTGCGGCGGGCCTGAACAAAACAGGGGCGGCGGCGGAAAAAGCCGGGGCGGAACTGCTGGAGACAGACGAACCGCTCCGCAGACTTATGTTCAATACCTTTAACATGGGCGTTGGGTTTGTCATTGCCCTGGACAAAAAAGATGTACCGGCGGCGCTGGAATTACTGGACAATAAAGGTTTTCCCGCCTGGGAAATCGGCAGCGTTACCGCGGCATCCATTCCAAAACCCGCAGGCAGCGGTCAGGTACAGTTTCAGTGAATATCATCGTTCTTGTTTCAGGCGGAGGTACTAACCTGCAGGCTTTGATTGACACAACCGCAGTTATTGCCGCCGTTGTATCCGACAGGCCCGGAGTGTTTGCCCTGGAACGGGCAAAAAAGGCGGGAATAGCCGCCATTACCGAAGAACCTGACCGCCGCCTTTCCAAGGAAGAACGGCGGCGGGAACTTTCGGACCGCATTCTTTCCATAGCCAGGGAATACAAGGCGGGTCTTATTATCCTGGCGGGTTTTCTTTCTATACTACAGGGAACTATTTTGGAAGAATACGCCGGGCGGATCATCAACCTTCATCCTTCCCTGCTCCCCAAATACGGCGGGCCGGGAATGTACGGCGAACGGGTACACCAGGCGGTGCTGGCGGCGGGAGAAAAAGAATCGGGCTGTACGGTACACCTGGTTGACGAAGGAACCGACACCGGACAAATTCTGCTCCAAAGGAAAGTGCCGGTGCTGCCCAGCGATACGGCAGAAAGCCTGGCGGAGCGGATCCACGCAGAAGAACATATCGCCATTGTTGAAGCGGCGGCGATGATGATAAAACGTTTATCATAAGCGGAGGAAGCATGAACAAGCGGGCCCTTATCAGCGTATTCAACAAAGAAGGAATTGACGAACTGGCGGTTTTTCTTTCAAAGGCCGGATGGGAGATACTTTCCACCGGCGGAACTTCCCGGTACTTGCAGGAAAAACAAATTCCGGTAAGCGACGTTTCGTCGCTTACGAAATTTCCCGAGTGTCTTGACGGCCGCGTCAAGACACTGCATCCGGCCATTCATGCGGGTCTGCTTGCCCGCCGGGACGAACAATCCCACATGGATACGCTGGAAAAGCTGGGGCTGGGAACCATAGACCTTGTTTGTGTAAACCTCTATCCGTTTTTTGAGAAAGTCCAGGCAGGGCTCTCGCTGGAAGAAACGGTGGAGTTTATCGACATAGGCGGACCCGCCATGCTGCGGTCTGCGGCAAAAAATTACCATGATGTGATCGTCCTTACCGACCCTGCGGATTATGCAGAGGCCATGGCGGGTCTTAGTGTTGGTAAGACAAGCCTTGTCTTTAAGAAACGCCTGGCGGGAAAAGTGTTTGATCTAACTTCCGCCTATGATGCGGCCATTGCCCGGTATCTCCTGGAACTGGATGAGCAAATGGACGCAGCGGCGGACGGCACAAATGGCGATTCCGCCGCAGTTTATCCGCTATTCTGGCCGCTGCCGCTGAAAAAAGCGCAGCAGCTCCGGTATGGCGAAAACGGCCATCAATCGGCGGCGCTGTACTTGAGTGCGGATAAAACCGGCGCTTTGGGCGGCATGGAGCAGCTTAACGGCAAAGAACTGGGGTACAACAATATCCGGGATTTGGATTTAGCCTGGAAGACAGCCTGTGCTTTTGGTTTTCCGCCGGAAAATAAAAAGCCCAGCGGCGAAGAAGATCTAAGACGGCTGGGAATTTCCGCAGGCAGTCTAAAAGCCGCCTGTGTTGCGGTAAAACACAACACACCCTGCGGGGCCGCCCTGGGATCGACCCTGCTTGAAGCATACGAAAAAACCTATGCCTGCGATCCTGTTTCCATTTTTGGCGGCATTGTAGCATGTACGGTAAACGTAGATGCGCCAACGGCAGCAAAACTGGCGGAACTGTTTCTGGAAATTGTGGCGGCCCCGGATTTTGACGCCGAAGCCCTGGCCATTTTAAAAAAGAAAAAAAACCTTAGGGTGATCAAAGCCCGGTTTGCCCCCAGAGATAATGCCGAATGTATTAGCGTGGACGGCGGACTTTTGGTTCAGCAGACGGATTGGCGGCTTTTGGAAAAGTGGGATGTGGTTACCAAAGCGAAGCTAGAAACCGCAGGTTCTGGAATGGATGCCGCGGACTTAACGGATTTGATCTTTGGCCTCCGGGCGGTAACGTATGTAAAGAGTAATGCCATTGCGGTGATAAAAGATACGGCCGCCCTGGGAATAGGCGGCGGCCAAACAAACCGCATCTGGGCGGCGGAAGCGGCGTTACGGCGGGGAACGGAGGCGGTAAAAGCCGCCGCAAAAAATCCCGCGTTAACAGGAATGACAATAGCCGACGGCAAGGCCCCGCGAGTGCTGGTTTCGGATGCGTTTTTCCCCTTTGCCGATGTAGTAGAAGCGGCGGCAGCGGCAGGTATTCGGGCGATTATCCAGCCCGGAGGTTCGATTCGGGACCAGGAGTCGATAGAAGCCTGTGACAAACACGGCATCGCCATGGTCTTTACCGGAACGCGGCACTTTAAACACTAGACGGAAAAAGTAAAACCTTAGAAGTAGTTTTCCGGCAAAGTTAGAATAAATCTGCACCCGCATTTCGTTTCCCCGTCATGGCGGTTCCCGATGGAACAGCTTCCACCGGAGGCTTCGGCAATAGCTTTTACAATGGAAAGCCCCAGGCCGGAATGATTTTCCTTGTCCGCTTCGGGCCGCTCGGAATAAAAGCGTTGGAGTGGGGGCCGGAAGAAGCAATACCGATAAGGGCATTACCTGCCCTTATGGTACGGCCGTCGATGATTTTTTTGCGGTCCACGATACCCACGGAAAAACCGGCAATGTCGTATTTACCATCATCATAGAAACCGGGCATTTCGGCGGTCTCGCCTCCCAGGAGCACACAGCCTGTTTCGCGGCAGGCGGCGGCCACACCCTGGACAAGTTCCGCGGCAATACCCGCATTTAGTTTTCCGCAGGCAATATAATCAAGAAAAAAGAGCGGCCTAGCGCCGTGGCAGAGTATATCGTTAACACACATGGCAACACAGTCGATACCCACGGTGTCGTATTTTTTCATTTTAAAGGCAATGTCGAGTTTGGTACCTACGCCGTCGGTTCCCGAGACAAGAACGGGGTCCTCCATTGCTGTACCGCTGCCAAAACCTCCGGGGATGTCCTTTAGGGACATCATCCCGGCAAAGCTGCCAATGCCGCCCAGAACAGCGCCGCCAAGGCCGCCTCTGGTACCTTCCGCCAGATCCCGGTATTTCTCTACCGCCCGGTACCCTTCTTCAATGTTAACACCCGCTTCCCTGTAATCCATACTTTTGGGAATTATAACAGAAACAGCACGTTATACCAATCCCTTAGATGCTCTGTGTCCCTTAAATGCTCTGCGGCTCGGCGCTTTCTTCCTGCATCTTAAGGAGCAGGTTAATTTCCCTAAAGATATAATCCTGGTATCGCTTTTCCAGTTCCCTAAAGAGACCCGTGAGTTTTGAAAACAGCTCATCCCCTGCCTCTGCAAATACTTCTCCTGTTCCTTCCCTAAGCCATATTTCGTTTACCTTAAAGGAAGAACAGATAAGTTTGATTAGACGGTTATTTACTTTGCGTTTGTCCGTTTCAATTCCCGCAAGGTACCCCGAAGAAAGAGAAATAACCTGCGAAAAACTTACCTGGGTCATGTTCAGGGTTTTACGAAGTTCCTTAATGCGGCGGTTTATTTTTTCCACTTTTATAACTCCACATCTCAACCATAGTGTACCCAGAAGCGCATTGCAAATTTTTTTGGTGAATAAGTGGTGTTATTGTAAAATAAGAGTTTCTACTGACATAGCAGCATTATTGTTCTTCGCCTGCCACAGGAATGGGATATTCCCCCGTAAAACAGCCTAAACAGTAACCGTGGTTGTGCTGAGCCCTGGTATCGTTTCCAGTCTTTTCGTCCTCCAAGCGTATGGATTCCAAAAGGCCTTCTACGCTGATAAAAGCTAGGCTGTCTGCCCCTAGGGAAGCGCAGAGTTCGTTCACATTGTTCATGTTGCTGATAAGATCCTTCCGGTGGGGAGTATCAATGCCAAAGTAACAGGGAAAACGTACCGGCGGTGAACAGACCCGGATATGTACTTCTTTGGCTCCTGCGGCTTTAAGGATTGCCACAAGCCGCCGGGAGGTGGTACCCCGTACAATAGAATCGTCGATGATCACCACCCGTTTACCCCGGACTTCGCTTTCGATCACATTGTGTTTTACCGAAACAGCCTTTTCCCGCATAATCTGGCTGGGAGCGATAAAGGTGCGGCCCACATATTTGCTTTTAACGATCCCCAGGCCAAAGGGTGTTCCCGTGGCTCTGCCGTAGCCAATGGCTGCAGGTATCCCCGAATCGGGAACACCGATAACCAGGTCTGCGCTGACAGCCGATTCCCGGCCCAGGATTTTTCCCGCCCGGATCCGTGCGCCGTATACATCCACCGAGTCGATAACACTGTCGGGCCGGGCAAAGTACACATATTCGAAGGCGCAGACCGCCCGGCGGGTTTTTTCGCTAAAGGTAAAGGAAAGCACTTCGTTTTCCCGGATAATCACCACTTCGCCGGGCTCAATGTCCCGCACAAAGGTTCCCCCCACAGCATCAATGGCGCAGGATTCGCTGGAAAGGATCCAGCCCCCGGGGAACTGGCCCAGGCAGAGGGGCCGGATACCGTTGGGATCTCTGGCCCCCACCAGGGCGTCATCGGTCAATACTACCAGCGCATAGGACCCCTTGATAAATTTGATCGTATCCGTCAGGGCCTTTTCCAGCCCCTTTTTATAGTTTTTGGCAATAAGGTTGATGATTACTTCACTGTCACTGGAAGAGATAAAACCCACACCGGAATCTTCCAAAAGTTCCCGAACCACATCAGCATTGGTAAGGTTACCGTTGTGGGCCACGGCGATGGAACCAAGTTTAAAATGGCTTACAAAGGGCTGGGCATTTTCTACCGAACTGGAACCAGAGGTGGAATAGCGCACATGACCAACCGCGGCGGAACCGGAAAACCGGGAAAGCACATCGCCGGAAAAAACATCCCCCACAAGGCCCATGCCCTTGCGGCATTCGATGGATGTTTTTCCTTCCGAGCGCAGCAGCGCCGCAATACCGGCGCTTTCCTGCCCCCGGTGTTGCAGCGAAAAAAGGCCATAGTACACCATGGGAACGGCATCCCGGATGTCCTCTTTAGAGGAATCCTTTTGGGGATCAGTATAGTACACCCCAAAGACGCCGCATTCTTCACACAACTTATCGCTATCGCTCCAAGTTGAGTGTTTTAGCTTGTCGCTATCGTTCATTTTACAGACCGGGTTTGAATTCACCGATTCGTTCCCATACTTCAATGTATGCTTCTTTAACATTACCCATGTCCCGGCGGAAGCGGTCTTTATCGAGTTTTTCGCCGGTACCGGCATCCCAGAAACGGCAGGTATCGGGGGAGATTTCATCGGCCAGCACGATATGTCCGTCTTCGGTACGGCCAAACTCAAGTTTAAAGTCGATAAGCTTGAGTTTCTTTTGCAAGAGGAAGGGCCGGAGTATGTCGTTTATCTGCAATGCCATGCGGCAGATCTTTTCTATTTCTTCCGGTGCTGCCGCGCCCATGGAAACGGCTTCTTCTTTAGTTACCAGCGGATCTCCCTGTGCATCGTCCTTGTAACATAGTTCTACTATGGGTTCCGGCAGTTCTGTTCCCTCCGCCTGGCCGGTACGTTTTGCCAGGGATCCGGCCACCACATTCCGCACAATCACTTCCAGAAGAATAATTGTTACCTTTCTGCAAAGCTGATCCCTGTCGTTGATCCGGGTAACAAAATGGGTTGCTATGCCGGATGCCTCCAGGAGCCGAAAAAAACTGGCAGAAAGTTTATTGTTAATAATTCCCTTGTCTTCTATTTGCCCTTTTTTTTCGCCGTTAAAGGCCGTGGCATCGTCCTTGTAATGGATAAGCACCTGGTCTTTGTTCGGCGCGGCATAGACCTGTTTTGCTTTGCCTTCGTAAAGCAAAACTCCCCTTTCAATCTGTTTGTCTGCCATATACTCCTCCGTTACAGATCCACTTTGCTGTTTTTGGCTAAATCATCTTTCATAGTTGTCCGGGCTTCTTCAAGTTTTTTTCGCAGCAGCGGATATTTTATACCCAAGAGCTCCGCCGCAAGGTATGCGGCATTGGCTGCATTGTCCACTCCCACGGTGGCAACCGGTACGGATTTGGGCATTTGTACAATGGAAAAAAGCGCATCCATGCCGTTTAAGGCCCCCGCTGTTATGGGTACCCCAATAACGGGGATAAGCGTTTTACTGGCAATAACTCCGGGCAGATGCGCCGCCAGTCCTGCCCCGGCGATGATCACTTCTGTTCCATCGGCCTCACAGTCGGCAATGATTTTTTCCAGCAGCTCCGGGCTGCGGTGGGCAGAGACCACATGGGAGGAAAAACTTATGCCAAATTCCCGCAATACGCCGGCGGCTTTTTGCATCACCGGTTTATCGGATTGGGAACCAAAAATGATAAGAGCTTTCACGGCCCTAGTCTAACATATTTTGGAGAACCTGGGCAAGGCGGCATCACTTTGCGGGCCATGGCGGCGCTGGAAAAATAAAAAAAGGGCTTGCCACATAAGTCTTAATATGGTATTATATAAATACTGGTTTTTCCAGCGAAGCTTCGAGGAGGACTATTATGGCAATAAACCTAAAAAATGACATAAAACCGATTTCATATATTAAAACAAATGCCGCTGAAATGATGAAATATGTGAACGACAGGAAAAATCCTATCGTTATTACTCAAAATGGTGAAGCACGGGCGGTTTTGGTTGATATAGAAACATATCAGGAAACCCAAGATGCTTTTGCGCTTTTGAGCCTTATAAAAATTGCGGAAAGGGATGTACAAGAAGGGAATACAGAATCGGCAAAAAAGGTTTTTGCTGAATTAAGGAAGGATATTACCAAACATGGCTGATGAAATAGAGCACTATGTTGTTACTATTACAACAAACGCAAAAAAAGATTTGCGAGAAATAATAGCTTACATTGCCCAAGATAATCCGACGCACCTACTGTGTGCGCAGACGGCTATAAAAATTTTGGAAAAAATAGAATCAAGGATAAATGCATTGGATCATCTTCCATATAGGGGAGGATATGTTCCAGAGTTATTGAAAAAAAACATAAAAGGATATAGGCAATTACTTGAGCCGCCCTGGAGAATAATATATAAAATTGATAAAAATATTGTGAATGTGTTATTGATAATAGATTCAAGAAGAAATACACAAGATATCCTAATAGAAAAATTGTTAAAATGAGGCTCCCCGCCCTGAAGCTCCCCTGCGCAGCAGGTTCTTGGGTATTCGACCCCCCGGCGAATAAAACAGAAACTTATTAATGAGTACAGGTCCGCACATCGCTGCGGGATCGCGGGCTTTAACCCTAAAATTTCCAAATTTCCCTAAAAATTCCCAAAAATTCCCCTCCGCATACAAGCACCACGCAGTGTATTGCCCTAAATAGTGTAAACCCCGCCTATATATGGAGGAAAACTATGGCGAACATTAAATCACACGACCCGATCATTGATCCCTGCTGGGACCCGGTATTCAAAAGTATTTTTACCAGGAATACTGTCCCCTCAGAAATAGCCCGGAAAAAACTGCTCTCGGCTATTCTGGAAGAACCGGTAAAAGAAATAAGCATCAGCGCCAATGAACCGCCGGTTTCCCGGCTGGACCAGCGGCAGATACGCTACGATATCCAGTGTCTTTTTAACTCCGGCGAACGGGCAGATATTGAGATGACCCTCTACCCGCACAAATGGGAAGTCTTCCGGATGGAGTACTATTTAAGCCGGCTCTTTGCTAATCAGGAAATCCGGGAAGAAAAGGGTTCGTATAAAACCCTCAAACGAAGCTACCAGATTTCCCTTCTGGCACGGGGCAGGCTGTTTGAGGATAGCCGTTTTGATCACCGCTTTATCTACTACGACCCGGAGAATAAAATACCCTTCGGTGGACTAACAGCAATAATCACGTTAGAATTAGAGAAATTGGCGGTAACAGCGGAAAAAGCAGTTTCTGCCATGAGCGAAAAAGAACGCTGGGCCGTATTTTTTAAGTATTACAACGATACGGAAAAACAGCCCCTGATACAAGAGATAACCCGCGAAGAGGAGGGCATAGCAATGGCGGCAAATGTAATCAGCGGATTTACTGCGGCAGAAGTGGCCTTTTTCCACGAGATGAGTGTGGAAAAGTACGAACTGGATATGCGGGCCCACGCGCAGGAAGCAGAGGAAATAGGCGAAGCCAGGGGTGAGGCAAGGGGCTGGGAGAAGGGCCGCGTGGAGGGCCGGGCAGAAGGCCTTGCGGAAGGTGAAGCAAGGGGACGCGTGGAAGGCGAGGCAAGAGAACGGACCAGGATACTGGATATGCTCAAAAGCGGCAAATCCCCGGAAGAAATACTCACCAGTTACGATAAACAGCAATAATCACGTTAGAATTGGAAAAAGCTGGAGGTAACAGCGGAAAAAGACACTATTTGTCAGGGGATGTAAGAATATGCTAGTAAACGTGATTAAACAGCAAAAAATCACATTATGGTTTGAGAGGATTGCAAATTTCGCTGTTATCTACTATAGTAACCAGAATCATCCAGAAAGGAGCTCTTTTTATGGCCGACGAAACAACTGAATACCAGGGTAAGGCAACTATGGAAAAAATCACCTCCCTTGCCAAACGCCGGGGGTTTGTTTTCCAATCATCGGAAATTTACGGCGGCCAGAACGGCGCCTGGGACTATGGGCCCCTGGGGATAGAACTCAAAAACCGCATTGCCCGGTTCTGGTGGAAAGAAATGACCCAGCTCCACGACAACATTGTGGGCCTGGACGCGGCAATCCTGATGCATCCCCGGACCTGGGAAGCATCCGGCCATGTGGAAAATTTTACCGACCCCCTGGTGGACTGCAAAAAATGCAAGAGCCGCTTCCGGGCGGATATGATCCCGGAAGAAAACCTGGCCAAAAAAATCTGCCCCGACTGCGGCGGGGAACTTACCGATACCCGGAAATTCAACCTCATGTTCAAGACCCACATCGGCCCCATGGAAGACAGCTCCAACATCATCTACCTCCGGCCCGAAACCGCCCAGGGAATTTATGTAAACTATAAAAACATCATCCAAAGCAACCGGATGAAAATTCCCTTTGGCATTGCCCAGATAGGCAAAGCGTTCCGCAACGAAATTGTTACCAAGAATTTTATTTTCCGCACCTGCGAATTTGAGCAGATGGAAATGCAGTATTTTGTAAAACCAGAGAGCGATGTGGAATGGTTTAACGAATGGAAAAAACGGCGCTGGGCCTACTACGAAAAACTCGGGGTTAAGATGGATCACCTGCGCTGGCACCAGCATGGCCCGGATGAACTGGCCCACTATGCCAAGGATGCCTACGACATCCAGTACCTTTTCCCCATGGGCTGGCGGGAACTGGAGGGTGTCCACAACCGCACCAACTACGACCTTACCCGGCATACCGAATATTCCGGCAAGGACCTCCAGTACATCGATCAGGACAACAACAACGACAGGTACATTCCCTATATCATCGAAACGTCTGCGGGCCTTACCAGAACCCTTTTGATGATCCTCTGCGATGCCTATGACGAAGAAAAAGTTTCCGAAAAAGGCGGGGACGGCGGGCAGGAGGATATCCGGACGGTATTGCGCTTCCATCCAAGTGTGGCGCCGCTTACCGTTGCCCTGCTTCCCTTAATGAAAAAGGACGGACTGGCGGAACTGGCCCAGGATATACGGACTGAACTAAAAGAGGATTTTACCACCGATTACGATCAGGCCGGAGCCATAGGCCGCCGCTACCGCCGCCAGGACGAAGCGGGCACCCCTTTCTGCGTTACCGTGGATTACCAGTCCAAGGAAGACGGCACGGTAACCCTCCGTTACCGGGATTCCATGGAGCAGATACGCCTGCCCCGTGCGGCTTTGGCGGAAAAAATACGGCAGGAGATCAAGAACTACAAACGGACATAAGTTTGTTACCGTTCCGCTATCTTATAGATCTGCGCCGTTGGTTTTGATCATATCCCTGTACCACCAGGCGGAATCTTTTACAATCCGCTTTTGGGTTTTAAAGTCACAGTACACCATGCCAAAACGGTCGGTATACCCCTTGGCCCATTCAAAGTTGTCCGTCAGGCACCAGTGAAAATAACCCCGGATGTCTACGCCGTCACTGGCGGCTTTTTTAAGACAGCGGAGATAACGGTGAAGAAAATCGATCCGGGCAGGATCGTGGACCTTGCCGTCCAGTGAAACGACATCGGCCGAGGAGAGACCGTTTTCGGTAATATAGAGGGGCATCCGGTAACGTTCGGCAAGGAACACCGGCCCCCAGTAAAGCGCCTCCGGGGTAACGGGCCATTTGGCAGCAGTAAAGGCATAACCTGTTTCCCGCTTAAGGTACTCATAACCCCCTCTGCCGTCGGCTTTTACCGGACAGCCGTTGTAAATGTTTTGGCCAAGAAAATCCAGCGGGGCGCTGATAATCTTCATATCATCACTGCCAATTTTTGGCATATACTGTTCATATTTCTCCAAAAGTTCGCCGGGGTATTTGCCAAGAAATACCGGATCGCTCCAAAGGGACACGGACCAGGTAAGCCAATCCTCCACGGCAAAGTAAGCTTTGCGGGCCGCTTCACGGTCTTCGCTGCTCTCTGTGGCGGGATAGTGGGCGCTGCCTGTGGGGGCATAACCAACTTTGGTGGAAGGCGAAAGAGCGCGCAGGGTCTGGACCGCAAGGCCGTGGGCCAGAAGGGCATGATGGGTCATAAGCAGTACATCCCAAAGGGGGGTAGTGAATCCCCGGAGCATGTTCGGTATGATCGCAGGAAAGCCCGATAAAACACTGCGGCTCGTTAAAGGTAAACACAAAGGGAAGTTTTCCTCCCAACCGTTTTGCCACGGCCTCCACATAACGGAGGAACCACCGGGGGCTTTCGGGATTCATCCAGCCGCCTTTGCGGAACAATTCGTAGGGATAATCCCAATTGGAACAAAGTGGCATAGGGAGTAATACCCGCCTCGCCTAAACCGTCAATAAGAGCCTCGTAAAAGTCGAGGCCCTTTTCGTTTACCGGCCCGTCCCCGCTGGGGATTACCCGGGGCCAGGCGATGGAAAAACGGTAGGCCTTGAGGCCCAGATCCTTCATAATGGCGATGTCTTCTTTGTAACGGTGGTAGTGATCGCAGGCGGTATCTCCGCTGGAGCCGTCAAGGATACGTCCCGGCTCTTTGCAGAACATATCCCAAACACTGGCGCCCCGGCCATCGCCGCCGCGGCAATTCCCGCCCAGGCTGCGGGTACGGAAAACAAAGTTACGGTGGTGATGGGGAATTAAAGTTTCTTAAGCGCCTTCATATGGGAAAGCGGATTAGAGGTAACCACTTCGGATAAACTGGAAAGGCCGGCCAGTACAAGTTCATTGTCTTTTTCTTTAATTCCCTTGTCGATGATCTTAAAAAATTTTTTGGTTACTTCGTTCCGTTCGGTAAAGACTGCGGCAAAAAGTTTTTCATAAAAATCGTATTTCCTGGTAATTTCTGCCAGGACAATTTCTTTAACCGCTTCTACCTTTGCCCGGTCCCGGCGGGTTAATTCGGCTTCCTTGTATTCCGCCAAGAGGTCCAGGGCCCGTTCCGCTTCGTGGAACGGTATGGCATCGGGCAGATGGGTCTGTAATTCTTCCATAATTCCCTGCATCCTAAAAGACCGGGGCTTCTGCCATCTTAAAAACAAAACCCGCGGCCATGCCCAGATCCCGCAGCCGGGACATATCCTGCCAGGAAAAATACGAACGGCCTAAAAGCCGCCGTATTTTTCGCCGTAGCCGGGAAAAAACCCCAAAGGGAAAAAGAGCGCGGCAGGCGCTTTTGTACTGATACTCAAAAGCTGTAAGGGCCTTGCCAATGGCCCCGGACAATTCTTCCGCCCGTTTTTGGATAAGACCAAAGGTGACACTATTTTTCCGTATTGTATGTATCCGGCCAAGCGCCCGTGCAGGACCGGGAACAACGGCGGTTTTTTCCAGCACGGGAAATGTATAAGAGGCAGCGGGAAACCGCGTTATCGAATGGCGGCGTATTTCTTCCAGCGTAGGACTTCCCGTTAGGAAACGGCTGTTGATCGTTTCCTGCTGTTTCCAGGTAAGATACTTGAAAAGTTCTTCCGTCTTTTTTAACTGCAAGAAAGCGCTGTTTCTTGCCGTCTCAAGATCTTCCAGGGCTTTGGCCGTCTCTTTGCGTTTTATTTCATGAGACTGCTCCAGATCCTTAAGATCGGCCAGAAGCCGTTCATTTTTTAGTGTGATAAAGCCCATGGAAAGAGTGTTGCATAAACGTACAAAAAGAGCAACAGGTCTGTTGACACAGGCTGTTGAATACGGGCCATTGATGTCTTATACAATCTGTTCATTCACGGGCCGTCCGCCGGGTACCATGGGAAGGACCAGTTCGTCTTCGCCGATGACCGCCTCAATAAAGACCGCCTTGCCGCCGCTTATTTCTTTCTGAGCGCCATCCAGAGCAGCGGTGAATTCCTCCTTCGTTTTGGCATGGAAAGCGCGGATACCGTAGGCGGTAACAAGGGTGCAAAAGTCGGGGCTGGGAGCCAGGGTGGTTTCGGAAAAATTCCCCCCGCAAAAAACCCGCTGCCATTGGCGGACCATCCCCAGGGAACCGTTGTTAATAAGAACGATCAACAGGGGGATTTGGTAACGGCAGAGGGCTGCCAGTTCGCCGTTATTCATTCTAAAGGAACCGTCGCCGGTAAAAAGAACCACCGTCCGGTCCGGGTTGGCAAGCTTGGCTCCCAAAGCCGCGCCAAGGCCAAAACCCATGGCCCCCAATCCGCCGGAACTCAGGAAGGACCGGGGTTTATCAAGCGGATAATACTGGGCCGCCCAAATTTGATGCTGCCCCACATCGGTTGCCACCAGAACGTTGGAACCCCGGTTTCCACTAAAGTTGGAACTCATGCGTTTTGCCGTTTCTTCGATAATAAACTGCGGATTAAGATTTTTTCCGGCTTTACGGTTTAATTTCTTTTTTGATTGCGCTTTTAATTTTTCAATTTCCCCGTTCCAGCCGTCTTCTCTGGAGCGGGGAAGTTTTTTTAAAATCGCCTCCAGGATGATCGTAACATCCCCCACTACAGAAAAATCGGCGCTCCGGTTTTTGTTGATCTCCGCCGGGTCTATATCAATGTGGAGGATCTTTGCATGTTTGGCAAACTGATCTGGCCTGCTGGTAACCCGGTCGGAAAAGCGTGCTCCGGCAGCAATGAGCAGATCCGCCTTTTGCACCGCCCTGTTGGAAACGGTGGTTCCATGCATGCCGATAAGTCCGGTATAAAGGGGAAAATCCCTGGGTACAACACCGGTCCCCATAAGACTTAGGGCCACCGGCGCATGAAGGACCTTCGCAAGAGCAATCAATTCCCTGGAAGCGCCGGAACAATTTACCCCGCCGCCGGCATAGATCATTGGCCGTTTTGCTTCGCGGATAAGTTCCACCGCCCGGTTAATGTCCGCGCCGCTAAAGGTAATTCGCCCTGCCCGTTCGGAAAGCCGCCGGGCTCGGGAACCCAATACGCTGCCGTCTTCCCAGGCGGCGGCTCCGGCGGGCTTCCACCCGGTTTTTGCGGCGCTTATATCTGCGGGAATATCGATCAACACCGGGCCGGGCCGGCCGCCCCGGGCAACAATAAAGGCTTCCCGCACCACTTCTGCCAGTTCCCGTACATCTTTAACAATCCAGTTATGCTTTACCACCGGCATGGTGATCCCCGCTATGTCCGTTTCCTGGAAACTGTCCTTACCCAGAAGATGGAGGGGCACGTTGCCCGTTACCGCTACCAGCGGCGTTGAATCCATATAAGCCGCAGTTATGCCGGTAACCAGGTTTGTCGCCCCCGGGCCGGAAGTGGCAATACACACCCCCACCCTGCCGGAAGACCGGGCATAACCGTCCGCCGCATGGGCCGCATGTTGTTCATGGCTTACCAGAATGTGCCGTATCCTGTCCCGGCACTTAAAGAGTTCATCGTATATATGAAGTACATAACCTCCGGGAATACCAAAGACCGTGTCCACCCCTTCTTCGATAAGGGACTCCACCAGGATTCTGGCGCCGGAATAAATCATGGTTTATTTCCGCTCCTCATCGCCAATCAACTTATATTCAATGGAATCCGTCAGGGCGGTACGGCTGGCATCAATGATGTCCTCCGAGGCTCCCAGGGTGGTCCAGCTATTGGGGCCATCGGTGGATTCGATAAGTACCCGGACTTTTGCCGCAGTGGCGGATCCGCCGTCGATAACCCGGACTTTGTAATCCGTCAGGCGAACCTGCTCCAACTGGGGATAAAACCGGACGAGGGCCCGGCGGAGGGCGCCGTCCAGAGCGTGGACCGGACCGTATCCTTCGGCGGCGGCAACTTCGTCCTGGCCGTCCACCAGGACTTTTACCCAGGCATGGGAACAGGCGATAAACTGGCCCGTGGGATGTTCGTTCATTACCCGGTAAGCAAGGATCGTAAAGAAGGGCTTATAACTGCCCAATTCACGGCGTACAAGGAGTTCAAAGCTGGCATCGGCCCCTTCGTAGGCCAAGCCGGACGCTTCCAGGGTTTTAAGTTTTTCCGCCAGAGCCGCCGCCGCCGGATGATCCCGGGTAATGGAAGGGGCGATCTTTTTTGCCCGCTCGGCAATGGCGGAGCGGCCCCCGACCTCGCTCATTAAAAGGTGGCGGCTGTTACCAACAAGGTCCGGCTCAATATGCTCAAAAGATTTGCTTACCTTGAGCACTCCGTCGCTGTGCATTCCCCCCTTGTGGGAAAAAGCCGAAGACCCCACATAGGGCATAGACGCGGGCAGCGGCACATTGGCCACCTCTGCCACAAGCCGGGTAAGTTCGGAAATCCGCGTTAGTTTTCCTTTGGGGAGGCAGGTTTTACCAAGCTTTAGTTCCAGCGTGGGAATAAGCGCCGCCAGGCAGGCATTGCCGCAGCGTTCGCCAAAACCTGCCAGGGTTCCCTGCACATGGCCGCAGCCCGCTTCTATTGCGGCGATGGTATTGGCCGCCGCAAGACCCGCGTCGTTATGGGCATGGATCCCCAGAAACGGGAAAGTTCCGCCCGTGCCGTCCCGGCTTAGCCCAAGATGTGCCGCAGCAGCGGTAACGGCGGCGGCGATTTCGCCGGGGAGGGAACCGCCGTTGGTATCGCAGAGGACAATCCGGTCCGCCCCTGCATCACTGGCAGTCTTAACCGCAGCCAGGGCATATTGGGGATTCGCCTTCCAGCCGTCAAAAAAATGTTCCGTATCAAAAAAGACCTGCCGTCCCTGGGCTTTAAGAAAAGCGATAGTATCCCCAATCATGGCGAGGTTTTCTTCTGCACTAACCCGGAGCACTTCCGTTACATGGAGGTCCCAGCTTTTGCCGAAGATGGAAAGAGCCGCCGCGCCGGAAGCCAGCAGGTTTAATAGTTGGGGATCCTCTGCGGTCTTGATGTTCGGCCGCCGGGTAGGACCAAAGGCGCAGAGTTTTGCGTGCCGCAGTGTAAGCTTCGCGGCCAGAGGAAAAAATTCCGCATCCTTTGGGTTGCTGCCGGGGTTCCCCGCCTCTATCCAGCTTATACCCAGATCGTCCAGCGCCCGGACCACATTGAGTTTGTCTTTTATGGAAAAAGAAATTCCCTCGGCCTGGGCGCCGTCCCGCAGCGTGGTGTCAAGGATTTCTATCATTGCGCTATTCATATTAAGAGCTATACCATGAATACCAGAAAGTTTGAAGTGATTTTTACTGAAAACCGCCCCACCCGTGACAGCGGTGAGGAACGCTACTTTTGCCCGTAGTAGGCATTGGGACCGTGCTTACGTTCCCAATGCTTGCGGATAAGATGCTCCGGCAGGGGCGGTGAAGCGGGGTTGATGGTTACCGTAAAGAGGGCCATCTTACAGACCTCTTCCAGCACCGCCGCATGGTACACCGACTGGGCGGCGTTTTTCCCCCAGGTAAAGGGACCGTGACCGGCCACCAGCACCATGGGCATATTACCGGGATCTTTTTCCGCTTCCCGGAAGGTTTTTACAATCAGGTTTCCTGTTTCCAGTTCATAGTTATTCCGTACCGCTTCGGCATTCATAAAAGGCGTGCAGGGAATGGTTTCCGCACCGTGATCCGCATGGGTGGTACCAAAAACGGGAACTGATTTACCCGCCTGGGCCCATCCGGCGGCATAGGCCGAGTGGGTGTGGGTAATGCCGCCAATGCCGGGAAACTCCCGGTACAGTACCCGGTGGGTTTCGGTATCCGACGAAGGGTTAAGGGAGCCGGACACTGTCTTTCCATCAAGGTCCACCACCACCATGGAAGCCGCGTCAAGTTTATCGTAGGGAACCCCCGAAGGTTTTATGGCAAAGACAGCCCGCTGGGTATCAAAGGCCGACACATTGCCCCAGGTATAAATAGCAAGATGGAGCCGGGGAATCTCCATGTTCGCTTCCCAGGCTTCTTCCTTTAGGGTTTCATAGATGTCCATGCGGTTTCCTCCGGATACCGGGCCTAGTTCCTGCCGGACCAGTAAGCTTCGTTCCACCGAAGTTCATCCCGCAGGCGGTCGGACCTGGTATCTTTATCTATAAGGACAAATTCGATGCCCATCATTTCCGCCCAGTCCCGGAAGTATTCGGCGCTTAATGCGGAGGCATATACCGAATGGTGGGTTCCCCCGGCGAGGATCCACGCTTCGCCAGCGCCGCTTAAGGACGGATAGGGTTTCCACAGGGCCCGGGCTACAGGAAGTTTGGGCATATCCTGTTCAATTTTGATGGTTTCTACTTCGTTGGCGATCATCCGGAAGCGATCCCCTAAATCGATGAGCGTGGCCAGTACGGCCTTGCCGGGAGCGGCGTCAAAAACAAGCCGGGCGGGATCGCCCTTGCCCCCAATGCCCAGAGGATGTACTTCCAGCCGGGGTTTGGCCCCGGCAATGGAGGGGCACACTTCCAGCATATGGGCGCCCAGGGCCGCTTCTTTTCCCGGCTCAAAGTGGTAGGTATAATCTTCCATAAAAGAAACACCCCCGGGAAGACCAGCCGCCATTACCTTGGCGGACCGGAGCAGCATGGACTGTTTCCAGTCCCCCTCGGCGCCGAATCCATAACCCTGTTCCATAAGCCGCTGGGACGCAAGCCCCGGAAGCTGGGGAAGGCCGTGCAGATCCTGAAACGTGGTGGTGAATGCTCCGGCCCCGGTGGAAGTGAGCATTTCCTTAAGGGCAATTTCTATTTTTGCCTGTTCCAGCATGGCAGTCCGGGCCGGGCCGGATGTTTTTAGTTCAGGCGCCAGATCATATTTGGCAGCATATTCATCGGCCAGAGCGGCGGCGGCGCTGTCGCTTACGGCGGCAAATTTGGCGGCAAGGTCGCCGATGCCCCAGGTATTTACCTGCCAGCCGAATTTTACCTGGGCCTCGACCTTGTCCCCCTCGGTAACCGCCACTTCCCGCATATTGTCGCCCAGGCGCATCACCGTGGATTCAAAACCATCGGAACGGGCCGCGGCGGCCCGCATCCACACGCCGATACGGCGGCGCAGTTCCGGATCTTTCCAGAAACCGGCTGCCACTTTCCGGGGAAGCCGCATTCTGGCAAAAATATGTCCGTGTTCCCGGTCCCCATGGGCGGACTGGTTAAGGTTCATAAAATCCATGTCGATGGAAGACCAGGGGATGTCCCGGTTAAACTGGGTATGAAGATGCAATACGGGCTTCTTGTTTGCCGCCAAACCCTGTATCCACATTTTTGACGGAGAAAAGGTATGCATCCAGGTGATGATCCCCGCGCAGTTTTCCGCGGCGTTGGCTTCGGCAAAGAGCCTACGGATTACCTCTGGCGTTATAGCTACGGGCTTTAACACCAGTTTTCCCGCCAGGAGCGGATCGGCGGCCAATTCATCCGCCATTACCCGGGCATTGGCGCTTACCTGTTTAAGGGTTTCTTCCCCATACAGATCCTGACTTCCTACGATAAACCAGAATTCATATTTTTTAAGATCCATCACCGCCTCCTTATTTTGTGGAGTCAGCACAGCAAACTCCGGTATAAAAACGCAAGCGCGTTTTTATAAATGATCTACCGCAGCCCGCTCAATGGCAAAACCCCCGGTATACCTTTTCATAAAAACTTCAAAACCCTCTACATCTTTTGGGTCCGGTTCCGCCCGCTCTCCGGTATTTCCGGCAAAGACCTTTTGGGCAAGATAGGACTCCAGCGTTTCGCCGCCGCTCTTTCGCAGCATATAGGCCGCCAGGAGAGCAATGCCCCAGGGGCCCCCTTCTCCGGCGCTTTCCATTACCGCCACGGGCGCGCCAAGGGCCGCCGCCATAAGCCGCTGGCCCGCGCCTTTTGTTTTAAAGAGACCGCCGTGCCCCAAAAGACAATCCACCCGGACCTGTTCTTTTTCCGTAAGGATGTTCATGCCTATTTTAAGCGTAGCCATTGTGGAAAAAAGCAGGGTCCGCATAAGGTTTGCCAGGGTAAAACGGCTTTCCGGGGTACGGACCAAGAGGGGCCGGCCTTGTTCAAAACCCGTTACATGTTCGCCGGAAAAATAGTTGTACGACAAAAGTCCTCCGCCGTCTGCTTCCGCTTCCAGGGCCTTATAATAGAGGGCATCATAGAGGGCGGGCTTGTCGATCTTCGCCCCCGATAAAACAGCCAGTTCCTGGAATACTTTTACCCACGCATCAAGGTCGGAAGTACAGTTATTGCAGTGGGCCATGGCCACGGGTCTGCCGGAAGGCGTGGTGACCATGTCGATTTCCGGATACACCTTGGAAAGGGCCTTTTCCAGCACGATCATGGCAAACACCGAAGTACCGGCGGAAATATTGCCGGTCCGTTCCGCCACGCTGTTGGTGGCCACCATGCCGGTACCAGCGTCGCCCTCCGGCGGGCAGAGTGGAATACCCGGCTGCAATACCCCCGAGGGGTCAAGGAGTTTTGCTCCCTCCAGAGAAAGGGTTCCGGCATTTTCCCCGGCGTTTAAAACCACAGGCAGTATATCCTGAAGTTTCCGGCCAAGCCGGGAAGCGGCCAGAGTATTGAACTGTTCCAGCATCGTACCATGGTAATTGTTTATTTTACTGTCAATGGGGAACATTCCCGAGGCATCCCCTACTCCCAGCACTTTTTTCCCCGTTAGTTTCCAGTGAACATATCCGGCCAGGGTGGTTATAAACGTTATGTCCTTAACATGATCTTCGCCGTTCAAAATTGCCTGGTAAAGGTGGGCGATGCTCCAGCGCTGGGGAATGTTAAAGCTGAATGTTCCGGTTAATTCCGCGGCGGCTTTTTCGGTAATGGTGTTCCGCCAGGTGCGGAAAGGAACCAGCGCTTTGCCGTCTTTGTCAAAGACCAGGTATCCATGCATCATGGCGGAAATACCGACAGCCCCGGTTTTGGCAAGGTCTACACCGTAACGGTTTTTCACTTCCGCCGACAAATGAGAAAAGCTGCTGCTTATGCCCTTCCATACATCGTCCAGGCTGTAGGTCCAGATGCCGTTTACCAGCTGGTTTTCCCATTCATGGCCCCCCGATGCCAGGGGTTTGTGATCCTCGCCTATCAATACCGCCTTGATCCGGGTGGAACCCAGCTCTATACCCAGCGTTGTTTTACCGTCGCTTATCTGTTGTTTTGCCGTTTCCATAATTGCCCCTTTAATGGGAACTTCGTTTCTTTGAATACAGGTCAAAAGCTACCGCAGCCAAAAGGACCAATCCCTTAATTGCCTGCTGCCAGTCAATACTGACTCCCAAAATCGACATTCCATTGTTAAGGACACCCATAAATAAACCGCCCACAATGGCCCCGATTATGGTACCAATACCGCCGGTGGTAGAAGCGCCGCCGATATAACAAGCGGCGATAGCATCAAGTTCAAAGTTCTGCCCTGCCTTGGGAGTGGCCACGTTAAGCCGGGCGGCAAAAACCATACCCGCCAAAGATGCAATAATTCCCATATTGGTATACACCCAGAACATTACCTGTTCTGTTTTAATACCCGTTAGTTTTGCCGCCTTGGCATTGCCCCCCAGGGCATAGATATGGCGGCCCTGAATGGTATGGGCGGTAATAAAATGGTAGGCAACAATAAGAACGCCCAGCAGAATAAGAATATTGGGAATACCCCGGTAGAGGGCAAACACCACCGAAAAGGCCATGATCACCGCGGCAAAAAACACCACCTTGGCAAGCCAAAGGCCGGGGCTTATTACTTCAAAGTTATATTTTTTTTGTTTTGCCCGTTTCCGTATTTCGCCAACGATAATAAATACAGCAATAACGGCGCCAATAATCAGCGTTAAGATATGCAGATTGGTACCGCCCAGATTGATCCCGCCCAGGGGATCGGCAATATAACCCGATGACAGAGACTGAAACACCCGGGGATAGGGACCCTTGGATTGCCCCCTTAGAATAACCTGGGCAAGTCCACGGAATACAAGCATGCCTGAAAGGGTAACAATAAACGCGGGGATATTTACAAAGGCTATCCAAAAGCCCTGCCAGGCTCCTATAGCCCCGCCAACAAGCAGGCTTAAAAACATCGCCAAAAACGGGTTTAAACTGGAATCCACCATCATCAAGGCGGAAATGGCCCCTACAAAGGCAACAACGGACCCAACGGAAAGGTCTATATTACCGGTAAGGATACAGAGCATCATGCCCACCGCAAGGATAAGCACATAACTGTTTTGCAATACCAGGTTGGTTAAATTGACGGGCTTAAACAAAACTCCATCGGTAAGAACACCAAAGAGAATCATCGCCGCCACCAGGGCAAGCACCATCCCATACTGGCGAAAGTTCTTTTTGAAGAAATTAAAATTTATCATACACTACCCCTTATGAAACAATAATATGCCGCATTATTTCTTCCTGCGTGGCGGTTTTTCCCGGCAATTCCCCGGTAATACGGCCGTCGCTCATTACATAGATACGGTCGCACATACCAATAATTTCCGGCATCTCCGAAGAAATAAAGAGACAGGCCATGCCCTGTGCCGCCAGATCGTTAATGATCGTATAAATTTCGTACTTGGCCCCCACATCAATACCCCGGGTGGGTTCATCCAGAATAAGTATCCTGGGATCGCTAAAGATCCACTTGGCCAAAACCACTTTTTGCTGGTTACCCCCGGAAAGGTTACCCACCGTCTGCAGAATGGTAGGGGTTTTAATATTAAGTTTTGTCTTAAATTTTTCCGCTTCCATTACTTCCAGCCGTTCGTTAATCACGCTGTTCCGGGATATCTTTTTTAATTTGGAAAGTGTGATGTTTTGTTTTACATCTTCAATAAGCACAAGACCGTATTCTTTCCGGTCTTCGGTAACATACACAATGCCATGTTCAATGGCTTTGGGTATGGAATTAAGCTGAACTACTTTGCCGTTTACCAGCACAGTGCCGCTAATGTTGTCGCCGTAGTATTTGCCATAAACGCTGGTGGCAAATTCGGTTCTGCCGGCGCCCATAAGACCCACGAGGCCAACCACTTCACCGGCACGGATTTTAAGGTTTACCTTGTCAATCATTTTCCGTTCAGGATTTTCCGGATGATACACGGTCCAGTCCTTAACTTCAAAAACCACATCCCCTATTTTACTTTGCCTGCCGGGGAAACGGTCCGTCATTTCACGGCCTACCATGCCCCGGATAATCCGTTCTTCCGAAATAGTCGCCGTCTGGGTACTTTCTGTTCGTACCACAATATCTTCTATTGTTTTGCCGTCCCGCAGGATCGTAATTGTATCGGCCACCGCGGCAACTTCGTTTAATTTATGGGTTATAAGGACCGATGAAATTCCCTGTTTGGTTTTAAGTTCCCTAAGCAGCTCCAGCAAATTTTTGCTGTCGTTTTCGTTAAGCGCCGCCGTTGGTTCGTCCAGAATAAGGAGTTTTACTTTTTTTGCCAGGGCCTTGGCTATTTCAACAATCTGCTGTTTGCCCACCCCCAGTTTGTTAACGGGAGTATTGGGATTTTCATCCAGGCCAAGTTTCTTCATATATACCAGGGCTTCTTCCCTGGTTTTATCCCAGTTGATCACATTAAACGCTGCCCGTTCGTCACCCAGGAAAATATTCTCTGCAATGGAAAGGTACGGACTTAAGGCCAATTCCTGATGGATAATGGCGATCCCCGCTTTTTCGCTGTGGGGTATATCATGAAACTTGCAGGCAGCTCCCTCAAAAACAATGTCCCCCGTATAGGAACCGTAGGGGTACACTCCGCTGACAATTTTCATCAGCGTTGATTTACCTGCGCCGTTTTCCCCCACCAGGGCGTGAATCTCCCGGGGTTTTACCTGAAGATTAACTCCATCCAGAGCTTTAACACCAGGAAAGGTCTTGGTGATATTTTTCATTTCCAGCAAATAGGAATCGCTCATAAGCACCTCTTAACAGAAAACAGGCATTTCCCCTGCCTTCGGCAGGGGAAATGTTTAAAAAAGTATATGGACTACAGCCCCAGATCGGAAGCTGTGTAGTACTTGCTGTCATCAACCAGCACGCTCTTTACATTGTCCTGGTAAATCGCCGTTGACTGAAGCAGCAAGGAAGGTACGATGTAGGGCTTGCCGTCTTTCTGGCTGCCGTTTTCGTAATCCTTGGTATTGTTCACCTGTACAGGCTTGCCTTCGATAATGGCTTTGAGGATTTCCACGGTGGCCGCCGCCAGAGACCGGGTATCCTTGAAGACGGTGGCATACTGCTCACCTGCCAGAATCGCCTTAACCGAGGGAAGTTCCGCATCCTGGCCGCCCACTATCGGCATGGGTTTTCCGGCGCTGCCGTAACCAACACCCTTGAGGGAGGAGATGATCCCCAGGCTGATGCCGTCGTAGGGAGAAAGAACACCGTCAATGGTCCGGGAGGTATAGTAGGCCGAAAGGAGGTTATCCATACGGGCCTGGGCGGTGGCGCCGTCCCAACGAAGGGTACCAACCACGTTCATTCCCTCCTGACCGGAACCGACGATTAGGGTCTTGGCATCCAGGTAGGATTTAAGCACATCCATGGCTCCATTATAGAAGAAATAAGCGTTATTATCATCCGGAGAGCCGCCAAAAAGTTCGATATATTTGGGGTTCGCCGCAGTGGCGCTGTTAAGATCAAGTCCCTTTACCATGATGTCGCCCATCTGGCCGCCAACCTTGTAGTTATCAAAAGATACATAATAATCCACATAGGGGCTGTTCCGGATAAGCCGGTCATAGGCAATAACGGGGATTCCCGCATCGTGGGCTTTTTCCAGTACCGCAGTAAGGGATTCACCGTCAATTGAAGCGATAACCAGGGCCTTAACACCCTTGGTGATCATGTTTTCAATCTGGGCAACCTGGTTTTCAATCACGTCATCGCCAAACTGAAGATCGCCGGTGTAACCCAGGGCTTCCACCCCGGCCTTGACGCTTTCACCGTCGGAGATCCATCGCTGGGATGACCGGGTGGGCATGGCGATACCGATGGAAGCGCTTGTCTTTTTACCGCATCCGGCCAGGACCAGTCCCGCTGCCATAACCAGCAGCAGCAGGCACACAATACCTGTAATTTTCCTCATACATTCCTCCAAATCCTTTGAATTTTGCGTTAGGTACACGCATCAAACTTCCTTATAACACAGCATTTCCATGCTGTCAAGGATACTTTTCGGTATCTTAAAACCGCCAGCCAAGACCGGCGCTGACACGGACAAAACGCGGTGCGGAACCCCGGGATGACGGGCAGTATAAGTAATCAAGTCCCGCTTCTGCAAAGAGGCCCCGCCAGAGCATCCACTCAAAGGAAGCGCCGCCATTGATAGCAAAGAGCAGGGTTTGTTCTGTTCCCGATTCGGCTCCGGTGCCGTCATTAAAGAGAAAGCGGATGTTTGTAAAAGCCGCCAGGCCTCCGCCGGCCCGCAGCTTTAGCGCCATGGTCCACTGGTTAAACCATTTCTGGTATACCACATCCACATTACCCAGCCACAGTTGGCCCTTCAATGTATAACTGCTGTGTTTGGTGGTAATCGACGACATGGACGGGCTAAGCTCAAGGCCAAGGCTTCCCCACATACGGCGCAGGGGCACAAAGCTTACCCTGCCGTAAAAACCAAGGGGATAAAATGTCTTGTTATATTTTTCAAAGAGGTATCCTCCCAGGGGAACAAGGGGCGTATATCCAAGAGAAACAGAAAACCCTGTGTTACGTTCAAAGTCTACCTTAAAACCGGAAAGCCGCTGTTCTATGCCGCCGGGATTGGTGATCACAATTTCGTAGGATCCCAGGACAAGGGAAGAGGTGGGAAAAGACGCTATGATGCTTGTTTCATCATCGCTATAACTTAGTTTGGACGGGGTAATTGATTTTTTATCCGGGCCGGGGCTTAAGTACAGGACGGCTCCTTCTGCCAGATCGGCACCGCTTATCGTTAAGAAAAATTCTTCCGCTTTACTGTCGATGCTGCCGGAAAGCGGAGTAAACTGTACCGCCGCCGGAGCTTTGGCAGCAAACACCCGGATGCCCACCCATTCGGAAGAGGCGGCAATTTTTCCCAGCACATTGTAGGTATTGATCCGGTAACGGTACATGCCGGGGGTAAGGGAAAGTTCGACAAAAATATTTTCGGTCCGCTGTTTTATTTCCGGGACCCATGTTTCGCTCTGGGCCTGCCGCTCTATTTCTACTTCGTAAAAATAGGCGTTAACCCTGTTCCAGCTTATGCGCTGCTGAATTTTTCCGTCTGCCCCAAGTTGATAATCTGAACTTGCCTGACCTTGCTGGGCCCAAAGCGCCGGAGAAAACAAAACTACAAGAAAAAGTACGGCGAACTTTTTGTTAATCATTGCCAAACAGTACCCCGCTTTCCTGGCCTTCTGCGGCCTCGTAATGGCCCACATCTATGGCAAAATTTCCTGCCGCGGCTTGTCCCCGGCGTTCACCGTCCAGGGCGTTTAACTGCCAGCGGAAGAGGCCCCGGTCAAGAACCGTTAAATCCGTCAGCTTGTAACTTGTTCCGTTTGTAATGGTGGTTCTAAAGGTCATCACCGTTGAAGCGGGTTGTACATGGTACAAAATCAATTCATAGGCCGAAGCGCCCTCTACACTGTCCCAAACAAAGGTAATTGTCCGGTTTTGTTGAATAAGGCCTTCTTCGGTAAAGATCTGTTCGTTTAGGGGCGCTCTTAATTTCGGCGCAGCCAAAGGCGCAGTGCGGACCACCGGGGCAGGTGTACCAGGGGTAACAAGGGGCCTTGTCTGTACCGGCGGAGCGCCTGCCAGTATCACCACGGGCTGGGCGGGAGAAACCATGGAATTATCGCTGTTACTGCCTGTTTGATACACACCCCAATAATATTCGCCGGGGGCAAGCTGTGCCTGCCGTATATCCAGGGCATAGTAGTTGTCCCGAACCCGCTCTGCAATAAGGGGGTCTTTTAAATCTTCCCGTATGGAAAACAAAAACGTATAATATGCCGCATCGTCTTCCGGTTTCCAGCTAAAGTACCGTCTGGTTTCATCTCCACCCAGATAAATGGCCTCCTGTTTTTTAAGCGGCTGTGGAACGCTTAATTCGCCCGAGGCTTCTATAGTAAAAAATGCGGAAAGACTTTGCGGAGGCGTTCCTTCAAAATCCCTCCCGTAAAGCGGTCTTACCCGCCAGGAATAGCTTCCCGGCGGCAGACCGCTCATAACGGTGGAACAAACTTCCCCGCCGGGGCTTTGTATTTGAAGGCTCCGCAGTAATGCTGAATTGGCGGAAAAAAGTTCCACAAGGTAAACCGATGCTTCTTCGGTGGTTTTCCACTGGAACCGTATGCCGGGCCGGTCTGTTCTGAACCGGAACCGTTCGCCATCCAACGGACGAATTAAAACCGGGGCGTTTACCTGCACTATCTGCAGCCTGCCGGACACGGCCCCCGCTTTTACCGGCATTTCGCCCTGGTCTGTGGGGTAAAGCCGCCAATAATACACACCGCTATCCAGCGGAACAAGTTGTTCGGTTCCGGCGGCAAGCTTGCCGGCGGCAGTGCCGCCGTTTTGGCGGTGAATCATTTGGGTAAACTGACGATCCTTTGCAATATCCAGGGTAGTTTCTTTTTCACCGCTTTCCCAGGAAAAAGGTACGGTAAGCGCTTCTCTCCCGATGTTTAGATATTTTGCCTGGGTTCTGGGTTTTAACAGAACGATCCTGCCCGCAGAAAGAAGTGAAACCTGTTCCGCCTGTAGTATCCGCCTTTCATCTCCCTGCCAGAGTTCAGCGCTGCCTTCATAGAGGCGCAATTCCGGGGCGGATCTAATGCCCTGCTGTACCTGCCCCGCCGAAACAATTTGGATAAGGGTGCTTTCATGGATGTTGATAAGGTGAAGCTTATCTTCGAAATGTACGGTTGCTTCCGATCGTTCTGCGGTACGGATAAAATCTCCGGCATAAACCGGGCTTTCCTGGCGCAGTCTGTCCCATAAGACCCGGTTAGGAAAACGCCGCTGGACCGCCCGGTATTTCCAGCTTACCGCTGCCAGGGGTTTTTCGGAAAACCTGGTTAAGGTGCGGTTAAGGTCCTGCCAAAAAAGCAAGAGTACCAGCAATGCTCCGGCGGCAGAGAGGCCGATATAGATAAAATCTGCGGGGCCCGCTTTATCCTTTTGCATTTCCTCCATCCCGCAGCCCGCTTACGGCAAAGATCCGTATTGGGTCTGTTTTTCCCTTGACTGTTGCCTGCGGCATTTCCTTTACTTTGAGACTGCTGCCAATCAAATTCCAGGTACTTTCGGTAATCAAAATATCGGTACCCATTTCCTTGGTTAACCCTTCTGTACGGGAAGCAAGGTTTACCGGATCTCCTACCACGGTGTATTCCATGCGCCGTTCATTGCCTATCTGCCCGGCAATGACCATGCCTGTATTAATTCCGCAGCCTATGTGTATGGGCGGATTTTTGTAATCCCCCTCCCGGCGGCCTTTGTTCATTTCCAAAAGGGCGGCCCGCATTAAAAGAGCGGAGCGTACGGCATTAAGCGCATCCTCTTCCGGACTGCCGGCAGTGGAAGCGGCTCCCCAATGGGCCATAAGGGCATCACCTATAAATTTATCCACCACACCGCCGGTTTTTTCTACACAAGGTACCATGCGGTCAAAATAATCGTTAAGCCAACTGACAATTTTATCCGGCGCTTCTTCGCCGAATTTTCTGGTAAAGGTTTCCGATTTTTCGGTAAAACCGCGGATATCGGTAAACATAATTGCAGCATGCCGCGGAAGGCCGCCGGGTTTTATCTCTCCCAGCATGGCCCGCAGGGCAATATCCCGGTTGGTAAAACGGCCAAAAATTTCCAGGGCTCCGCTCATCCTGCCAAAGCTTTCGGTTAGTTCGCCAATTTCGTCCCTGGTTTTGGGCGAAAGGGTCACTTCAAATTCACCGCCTTCTATTTGCCGGGCCGCCCGGCTTAGGGCCTGTATGGGAAGGGTGATGGATCTGCTGAAAAGCCAGATAACAATACCGGCAATCAACAGGACAGCAATGGTAAGATAGATGTTGCGCCGGGTAACGGCGGCTATTCCTTCAAATACCCGGCTGTATTCAATGCTGGTAATTATTGCGGCATTACCCAGCGAAAGTTTGGTAAAGGCCCCAAAGTAGCGCGTGCCGTCTGTGTCGGTATAGAGGCTTTGCATTCCCGTCTGGGGATTTTCACGCATGGCCCTGACAAAGGGATCGTTTCCCGCATTGGCGGCGGCGCTTACCAGTTCCGCATTGGGATGGACCAGAATGTCCGCATCGCCGTTAACCAAAAAGCTGGCATTGGCGCCGCTGCCGTAACTTTCCGCCAGGGCATCGGCGGAAAAAAGAAACAGCGCCGCGCCGTTTTGCCAGGGGAAAAAACAGGCCGTTAGGGGAAAGTCCAGGGCCAGGGCGGCATTAAGCAAAAGCGTTTCACCGTTTACCGCCCGGGCCGCAGCGGCGGCGCTTTGGCCGTCTATCCAGTTATGGATCATGGTGATATCAACGCCGCTTTCCAGCAAAAACCGTTCGTTCAAAAGCAGCATGACCGGAGAAAGATCCGCAGTAAACAACCCCACAGCGGCAATGCTGCGGTAAGCATCAAAAAACCAAACGGATGCTTTTTCCGCCGCCCCTTCACCTGCCACATCAAAAAGGAGACCCGTATTAAGCTGCATTTGCCGCAGGGTTTCTTCGGTACGGGCCGCGGCCAGGCGGTTTACCTCGTAGTTATGATCCTCGGCGGTAATCCGTATATCTTCGGTAATAAGCCAGGAAGAAAGCATGGTGATAGCCCCAAGCGAGATAAGGGAAATAATTGAAATAGCCGCCACCAGTTTTACCCACAGGGGAAAACGGACACTGCTTTGTTTTTCACCGCTCACACAAAACCACCTTGTTGTTTGTTTTCCGGAATGGTTATACTGGACTTATGACAGCAGATACCGCGGGCCTTACTTTTCAACAACCTTTTTCCACGCTGGAAGAGGCTTTGGCAGAAGCGGATCGCCGCTCCGAAGCTCGCAAAGCCAATCCGTCCCTGTATTCCCTCAAGGATTCCCACGGCATATTGGAACACAGTAAAGCCTGGGGCAAAGATGTGGATGTAGTTGCGGAAATTCGTAAAATGCGAGATGAATGGGACTCGCCCGAAGAAAATGGCTAAGCCTGGTACAGACAATATCCCAGCACGTATAAGTACGCAAGAAGCGCTTGATATGGGACGAGGCATTGCCAAACGGCTTGGTTCCACTCTGTCAACAGACCGTTTTCTTGAACTCAGGCGGCAGGACAAAATTCTGGAAGATTTTCTTGACGCGCTCCACAAAAAGGAATGAATGCAATTCGATAATGAGGGTCCCCGGTGAATAAGATTTTTTGCCTTCACAATTTCCCCCGCCGCTACTGCCGTCATATTATAACTATTTTTATTACCGCAAAGTCGAATCGAACCTTTGGGTCGCAGTAAAAGAAGTAAGATCTGGAACCATACTCTTTTTTTTGTCCTCCTTCCTTATTCGACTTCTTCGACTCGCGGTTCACCATCTTCCAAAATTGACCAGACCTTTCTGTGTTAATAAACAGTCTTTGTTGCAGGAAAAAACTGATAACCAGGTACAGACATCATTACTGTAACAAAACTGTCGCCGCTCAAAGGAGTATAAACGTACATCTTGTACTGATACATACCGCTATTGTAACTGGGATCCTTCAAATTGCTGGTTGTCCCGAAGTATTCAGACGACCCGTATTTGTATATGTACTGTATGTGCTCAAGTGCAAGTCCGGGAACTGTCCTATCAAAATACAAAGAATATTCATCCTCTACACCAATAGAACTACGATCACGACCAGCATTAACAAACTTGATCTCTCCCAGGCCAGTAATAGGATAAGTTACCGATTCACCAGTTGGGGGCACTGCCAGGGTATGTGTTACCATGTTCAGTGTACTGCCATCGGCAAGGATCGCTTTTCCACGCAGGTAAATGGTTTTTCCGGCAAAGTAGGACGAGATTAAGAGGGTGTACTTTTCGTCTTCTACCGTACCGCCGTCAATGAGATCTATGGGCATGGTACAGGCGCTGTCACTAAACGCTCCAAGGGTAATCTCGTTGGGTTTTGGTGTCATTCCAAAAAAATAGGGGCCAAACACATAGTCCCCGGAAATAAGAATTGATCCGGCCTGGTTTGCCACAACGGTATACTCCCGCACTTGTCCTGCTCCATGGGGAGCGCTGACCCGCAGACGTATGATACTGTTTCCGCTGGCGGGGTACATACTATCAATGGCAAGCTGGCCTGTTTCCCGGGCGGTTCTGACTACCTGGTCATTTACGAGGTAGCTAAAATCAATAAGCGCATTACTGTTAGTGCTTTCTGCGGCAAGTTTTAGTTCCATTGGTACCGATACGGTATAAGAAGTTTTTGCGGGAGCAAAAGTAGCCACGGAGGTACCGTTTATTTTTATGTTTTTTAAGGATGTGTCAAAATTAATGTACGCAATTTTTATAGTACCTTCGTAGACAATGCGGCCTTCTTCTTTTGTTTTTGCTTTTAGGCGAACAGTAAGTTCATCTTCCAAAGCCTTGGTTCCCTCTACGGTAACCTTAAGGGTATTGCCTTCCTGTACAACGATAATACCGCTTATACCACTGCCCCCGGCGGTAATATCGCAGGAACTTTCTGCCACAAGGTCATAGCCGTGTTTATTGGCAAAGGGTATTATAATAGAAGAAACTTCCGGGTCTACGCAAATAACCCCGTCGGTTCCGGTTTGTATTTTATTTGGTATAAGAGTAACCGGCTGGATACCCACCGTACCGGTGTGGTATTCAAAAAATTGGTCCACCGGGGCATCAAAGGACTGTTTACAGGTACTGAGTACAATACTGCAGACCAGGGCTGCTGTTAAAAGAACGTATTGTTTTCTAGCGGATTCTACTAAACCGCACTGTATGCGGGGGGGGGGGGGGGGGGGGGGGTGGGTAATTCTTACAGTGCAAGAACCATGGCCCGCCCCCTTTCACAACAGGGTTTCAGTAGCCAACACACATGGACCTTTTGGGGGGAAATCAAAACCAAAAAAGGGATGTTGTGTGTTAATTGTACAACTAGCAAAAAATATATAATATCAGTAGA